>NZ_JBSFLZ010000053.1:0-42805 GCF_053599315.1 Saccharopolyspora sp. NPDC000995 | reverse complement strand
TAGTGCTGGTCTGGTGTCGGTGGTGTTCGATGACGGCGCGGAGGGTGGGGTTGCGGTAGAGGGTGGTGCGGCCCAGTCCGGTGCGAGCGGCAATGACGGTGAAGGTGACGGCGTGGCCGTCGTGGATGAGTTGGGTGCAGGCGCGTTCGACGTCGTTGAGGGTGCTGGTTTTGGTCATCCTGCTTGGGCCTTATTGATCAGGGTGTCGAGTCGGGCGATGAGGCGTTGGTGTCGTTGGATTGCGGCCCTGACCGGTTGGAACCACGCTGGACGCCCCGGCCTGGATGCGATGCCGCACTGCTAGGGGGCAACAGGCCACGGCGCAGCCGTTGTGCAGGGTTTGCTCGATTGATCCAATTGGGCGACGTTCGCGTGAAGTCCGCCTGGGGCTGGCCGCATTTCTCTAGCCTCCGGGCCGACCACGTTTTGATCTCAGGAGGAACTGGGCCTGTGGGGGCCGGATCCCGCGTCGATCTAGCTGCGCGAGACGCGGCGGACGGGGTGTCCGGAACGCTGGAGCAGGTGAGCCGCCGCAAGGTCAGCGACATCGACTGCGACAAGGCGGCAAAACCTCGCCAAAGACGCGCAGGAGATCTCCGGGCGGCTGACCGAGTGCGTCAAGTCGTAGGAGAAAGTGGATCAAGGGGCGCAAGCCCGCTTGGACCAGATCCTCCAGGGTGGCGGTCCCGATCCGGCGGGCGGTGATGGCGGAACTCGGCGAGACCAGCGACCCGAAGGCCCTCGTACCGGGCAACACCGACAGCATCCACAAGACCGCCTGGTCGATGACGATCTACGGTGATCTTCTGCACAGTGTCGGCATTATCGGAGTCAGCGGGCATCCCTGGCTTACCGACGGCCAATACAGACGACCGATTCTCGCGTTCAGCAACAACGACGAGGCTTCGGTGAAGCTCGACCTGCAACCGACTCCGGCGGTGATCTGATGCCCCAGCCGCCGGGCACTGGCACGCTCGCCGAGCACTTCCGTGCCCTCGAAAGCCGAATCGACGAGCTTGCACGCGGCAAAGCCAAGCTCCCCGCCTGCGTCGTCCGGCTCACCAGCAACGTCAACCTCGCCGCGAACGTGGACACCTGGTCGGCCTTCTCCGGGATGGTGCACGAGTAGTGCTGCCCCGTCCACTGGTCACCGCGCTCACGATCCTGATTTCCCTCGTGTGGGCCGGAAACGTCGTCGTCGGGTTCGTCTTCCCCGATCGCCACGACCCCACTCTCAGGCGCGATCTTCGCCCTGGCGGCCGACCTCTACCGAGAATCCAGCTACCGCGAATGCCGCTACTTCCGCGAAGCCGCCGAATACCTGCAAGAAGTCCGCAGGATTCAGGTCCTGCGGATCGACACGACACACCTGAATTCGCCCGATGTGGTTCACGTCGTCATGGACGAACTGAAGGACCCCGCAGACGCCGACTTCGAGCCCGAGATCGCTACGACCATGGAGCGCCTATGACGGCCACCGACACTGACATCTTCCGTCTTGGTGGCGAGCTGCCGGTCCGTCGAATCGGGCTCGGCACGATGCAGCTAACCGGGCCGGGGCACTGGTTCCACCCGGCCGACACGAACGCTGCCAAGGCACTGCTCCGGCGCGCAGTCGAACTGGGGGTCAACCACATCGATACCGCCGACGCTTATGGCCCCCACACCGCCGAGAACCTGATCCGTAAGGCACTTCATCCGTACCCAGATGATCTCGTGATCGCCACCAAGGGCGGGATGACCCGGCAAGGCCCCAACCAGTGGGCGCCCGTCGGGCGGCCGGAGTACCTACGCCAGTGGTTCGAAATGAGCCTGCGGCGACTGGAATTGGAGCGGATCGACCTGTACTACCTGCACCGCATCGATCAGCACGTGCCGCTCGCCGACCAGCTCGGCGTCCTCGCTGACATGCGCGAGGAAGGCAAGATCCGCTTCATCGGCCTCTCCAAGGTCACGGTGACGCAGCTCAAGCAAGCCCGCGAACTCACCCCGATCGCGGCCGTCCAGAACCGCTTCAACGCCGACGACGGCGACATCGTGGCCTTGAACTACTGCACCCAGACCGAGACCGCGTTCGTTCCCTACTCACCTTTCGGGCAGGGACAACTCCTCACGTCCGGGTTGCCTGCCCAGGAGGCACTGGCCTGGTTGCTGGACCTCTCGCCGGTCGTGCTGCCGATCCCAGGCACCGCGTCGATCAAGCACCTGGACGAGAACGTCAGCGCCTCCAGGTAGCCATGTGGCCCGGGCGGGCGGGATCGAACATCAACCCGGCCGCCCGAGACCGCACGACATCGCAGCAGTGAAAGGCCATCGCGGTACACGCCGGAGCGATCAGCTAAACGCTCCGACTGGGCCGCTCAAGCAGCCCGCATCGAGCCGTAGATGACCAGCTGGTCTGCTGTAGTGGCCTGTAGCCGTCCCGCTACAGCGCCTCGCCCCATCGAGCGCAGGAGGACCATGATCTGGACGAGGCGCTACAGAACAAGGAACTCTGCAACGAAAGGCGGGTCTGGGCGTAAAGAAGCGCGTCGGCGCCGGGGGCCTCGGGCACGATCATCGCTATGTCTGCCGTAGAGGACGTAGACAAGGCACTGAGCTTTGTGCTGGGCAAGCTCGCCGAAGCGACAGAACAGCTCAGTGCGGTGCAGGCCGCCCTGGAGGAGAGCGGCACCGATCTCTCGGTGCTCAACGGCACCAACGACGACGAGGCGCAACAAGCCCTTGCGTACCACGCAGAAAGCGGCGACCAGCTCACCCACGCCCAGCAGGTCCTGCGCCGCTGTACCGAACAGATCAAGCAATACCAGCCCCGCGTTGCGACGAGCTCAACGCCAAGTACCCCGCCGCGGGAGTCATCCGCCCGACCTGACGGCAGAACGCGATCATCCCTTCCACCGCCACCCCAGCCGGGGAAGACACAACCCACTGCCTGGGACAAGGTCGAAGGCGAGAAACCGAACCCGGCGGACATCCATACCCAGGATCTTGATCGGATCCACATCCTCGACGGCGAAGGCAACGGGAAAGGTGGCCACGTCGCAGGAACCGGAAACCCTGGCAAGACGGAGTTCCCCGAGTCTTGGGACGATGACCAGATTATCGAGGTCATTGAAGATGTTGCGAAAAACCCGGACCGGCCGCCCACTCTGGAGAGAGTGGGAACTACAAGTTCAACGGGACCAGAGACGGCGTGGAGATCGAGGGTTACGTGACACCGGAGGGCCAGGTCCAAACCGGCTACCCGTTACGTGGCAAAGGCGTCATGAAGAACGACGAGCTCGGCAATCCGCACCCGGTACCCTGAGCTAGGTGAGTGGAGATCACACGACGATGGATACAGCTCATGTGAACGAGGCGGTACGCCAACTGCTGGAGCAGTTCGCCGACCGGCTGCCCAAGCGTCGTCTGGCGTCGTACCGTGCCCTGGGTGAAGCGGGCGATTCGGCGTCGTTGCTCAACGAAATCTGCAAGATGCTGGTCGCCCGCCACACCGAAGTGACACCGGCGGAAAAGGAAACGCTGACCCGGCTACTTGATGCGGTTCCCGTCGGCGACTACGACTACATCAACAACCGTGAGCAGACACTTGCCGCAATCCAGGTCGCCGATCAACCGCGAGTGGTGACCAACGCCGACCTGAACTGGCTCAACACCAAATCCCAGGAGCTGTTGGAGCGATTCGCTGACCGGCTGTCGCTACACGATCTCGACAGCAACCGCACCCTGAACTTCGCCGGGGAACAGGCGATCATGCTCGACAATCTCTGCGCCAGCCTGGTCAAGGGTGAAATCCCAGTGACCCCGCAGGAGCAGCAGACTCTGACTGAGCTTCTGAACTGGTTCCGCCCGGCCACCGTTACCGACCTCCCGTACCTCCGCGACCGGGAGAACACGCTCGCCTCGCTGAACGTCACCGAGCAGCCCTGAGCGGCCTGGCCGCAGCTGAACCCCCGGCGCGCGCCGCTGCGCCGGGGGTTCTCGCTGATCGAGGCCCTCCAAGTTTGTGATCTTGTGTGGCCGATTGGGGTGGCTGGATCGTGCCCGCACTCAGGGGTGTGACCGGAAACATCACCCGGGAAGTCCAAATTGCGCCAATTGAGTGTTTTGGGTCGACTCGCGTGTGGGCGTGTGTAAGAGTCGGGCCGTGCTTGAGGAAGATCACCGCCCGCGAGGCGGTAGCTGCGGCGCGCGAGAACACATCTTGCGCAGGACCCGGGCTCGTGGCCTGGCCGTCGGGGTATCCGTCGGCCGCGGCGAGCTCCCGCCGAAGATCCGCTGATGCCGGTGAAGTGACACCCGGCCCGGGCGCAGCGCGCCACCGCGAACTTTGCTCGTAATCCGACGAAATCCACCGCGCCCGGTCGCGCCGCGAGGCGACCGGCGCCGATCGACGCTGTCAGGCGCGGGCTACCCCCTTGCCGGTGAGGACTGCCGATGACCTCGTACGACCAGGCCACCGAACTCCCCGTCTCCGAAGCCCAGCTCGGGATCTGGCTGGCCGAGCAGGCCGGTTCCCCGAGCTCCTCGCCGTACCTGTGGGGCGAGTACGCCGAGATCACCGGGCCGCTGGAGGTCGGTCTGCTGTCCACGGCGGTGCGGCTGGCCGCGCGCGAGGCCGAGGCGGTGAACGCCACCTTCACCGAAGGGCCCGACGGTCGCCCGCGCCAGCACCTGCGCCAGATCGAGCCCGTGGTAGCGGTGCACGACCTCAGCGGTGCGGACGATCCGCACGGCGCGGCGCTGGGCTGGATGCGCGCTAAGCTGGACCGGCCGCTGGAGCTGCGGGACGGGCCGGTCCACGGCGCGGTGGTACTGCGCCTGGCCGCGGAGCGGCACCTGCTGTTCCAATGGGCGCACCACATCGCCCTCGACGGTGTCGGCATGACGATGCTGACCACGCGGATCGCCGAGATATACAACCACCTGCACCGCGGGCTCCCCGTCCCGGCCGGACAGTGGGGCGGCCTGGCCGCGTTGCTGGCCGAAGAGGATTGCTATCGAAGTTCGGTGGAGTTCGACGCCGACCGGAGGTGGTGGCACGAGCACCTCGCCGATGGTCCCGGTTTCCTGAGCATGGCCGCCCGGCCGGCCGCTGCCGCGGCGAGTTCGCTGCGGCTGACCACCACGTTCGGCGAGGCGGAGTTCGCCGAGCTGCGCGCGGCTGCCGACCGGTTCGGCTGGCGCTGGTCGCGGCTGGTGATCGCGGCGACTGCCCTGCACACCCAGGCGATCTCGGGCAGCCGGGAGGTGGTGCTGAGCCTGCCGGTGCCGGGACGGTTCAGCGGGTTGAGCTGGACCGTGCCGTCGATGTCGGCGAACGTGCTGCCGCTGCGGTTGCGCCTGGACCCGGCGGCCACGGTGGCCGAGCTGCTCGGGCAGGTCTGTGACCGGGTGCGGTCGGTGCTGGCCCACCAGCGGTACCGAGGCGAGCGGCTGAGCCGGGAGGCCGGGTATCCCGAGGACGGTCGCAGGTTCTTCGGGCCGGTGGTCAACGTGCAGAAGTTCGCCTACGGGCTGAGCTTCGGCGATGGAACCGCGACCGTGCACAACGTGGCGGCGCCGCCGTCGGAGGACTTCTCCGTGGTCGCCTACGACCGAGGTGATGGGCAGCTGCGCTTCGACTTCGACGCGAACCCAGCCAACCACGACCGCGAAGTGCTCGCGGCCGCCCGTGACCGGTTCCTGCACCTGCTGGAGCAGTTGGTGCGGGCCGAGCCGGGCACCCAGATCGCGCGCCTCGAGACGACCGCCCCCGCCGAACGGTCCCGGGTGCGGTCCGCGGGCACCGGGGCGGCGGGGTCCGCTCCCGCACAAGACGTGGTGTCGCGGTTCGCCGAGCGGGTCGCCGCCGCGCCTGAGGCGTTCGCGGTGCGCTCACCCGCCACCGGTGAGCGGCTGACCTACCGCGAACTAGACGCCCGCGCCGAGGCACTGGCCGCGCGGCTCGTGGCGGCCGGGGCAGGTGCGGAGTCTCCGGTCGGGCTGCTCGTCGAGCGCTCGGTGGGCCTGGTGGTGGCGGTGCTGGCGGTGGTGCGGGCCGGGGCGGCGTATGTACCGCTGCACCGGGCCGACGGGGCGCACCGGTTGCGTTGCATCGCGGACAGGGCGGATCTCGCGCTGCTGATCACCGATGAGGCCACCGCACAGGACGGGTTCACCGACTGGTTCCGCGGCACCGGGACGGTCGTGGACGTGGCAGCGGGCGGCGGCACGGCCCAGCTGCCCGCTGCGGTGATCACGCCGGAGGGGTTGGCCTGCGTCATGTTCACCTCGGGTTCCACCGGCACGCCGAAAGGCGTCGCGATCACGCACGAGAACGTGGTGCGCTTGACCGAGGACCGGTGGTGGGCCGAGGGCGCTGCCGAGCGGGTGCTGCTGCACTCCCCACATGCCTTCGACGCGTTGACCTTGGAGCTGTGGGTCCCGCTGCTGACCGGTGGTGAGATCGTGCTCGCCCCGCCGGGCGAAGCGGATCTGCAGGTGCTGGGTGAGGTGGTCGCCGGGTCCGGGGTGACCGGGCTGTGGTTGACGGCGGGGTTGTTCGACGCGGTCAGCCAGGAGGCCCCGGGGTGGCTGCGCGGTGTCCGGCAGGTCTGGACCGGCGGCGACGTGGTCCCGGCGGCGGCGGTGCGCCGGGTCCGGGCTCTCGCCCCGGAGCTCGTGGTGGTCAACGGCTACGGCCCGACCGAGACGACCGTGTTCGCCACCCGCCACGTCGTTGACTCCGAGGACGCCACCGCTGTGCCCATCGGCGCGCCGATCGACGGCAAGCGGGTGCACCTGCTCGACGCCGCGCTGCGGCCGGTGCCGCTGGGCGCGGTCGGGGAGCTCTATCTGGCCGGGTTCGGACTGGCTCGCGGTTACCTCGCCGATCCGGTCGCGACGGCGCAGCGGTTCGTGGCCTGCCCGTTCGGGGCGCCGGGCGAGCGGATGTACCGCACTGGTGATCTGGCGCGATGGAACCCAGACGGCACGCTGCACTTCGCTGGCCGCGGCGACGGCCAGGTCAAGTTGCGCGGTCACCGCATCGAGACGGGTGAAGTCGACGCCGCGCTGGGGCGGGCCGCGGGTGTGCGGCAGGTGGCGACGGTGCTGAGGGAGGGGGAGACCGGGCGTCGGCTGGTGTCCTACGTCGTTGCCGAGCAGGCGGATCCGGCCGCGTTGCGGGAGCACGTGGCCGCGCTGCTGCCGCCGTTCATGGTGCCCTCGCAATTCGTGGTGGTGGCGGAGTTGCCGTTGAACCGCAACGGGAAGCTGGACCGCGCCGCGCTGCCCGATCCGGCCGAAGACTTCGCGCCGCAGGAAACGCTCACCGAATCCCCGATCCCGGCGTCGGCGGCCGAGGAGCTGCTGGCCGAATTGTTCCGCGAGGTGCTCGGCTTAGCCGAGATGCCGCCGGACCGGGACTTCTTCGCGCTGGGCGGTGACAGCATCAAGGCGATCCAGCTCGCCAGCCGGGCCCGGCGCGGTGGCCTCGAACTCGGCACCTCCGACGTGTTCCGCCACCCGACCGTGGCCGCGCTGGCCAGGCGGGTGGGTGCGGCCGCACCGGCGCTGCCGGGGCCGGGCGCTGCGGCCGGTCCGCTGCCCTTGACGCCGATCATGCACTGGCTGCGGGAACGCGGCGGCGCGCTGGCCGGGTTCGCCCAGTGCGCGACGCTGCGGGTACCCGCCGAGCTGGGGGAGCAGGGGCTGCGGTCGGTGCTCTCGTGGCTGGTGCGGCGGCACGACGCGCTGCGGTTGAAACTCACGGCCACCGGTGGGCTGTGGAACCTGCAGGTCGCGGCGCAGGCCGGGTTCGACTTCGCACGGGTGGACGTGCGCGAGCTCGCCGAGCAGCGCAGGCGGGAGCTGGCGGGGCAATGGGCGCGGCACGCGCAGGCGCGGCTCGACGTCGAGACCGGCCCGGCGGTGAGCGCGGTGTGGCTCGATGCCGGTGGCGAGCCGGGCACGCTCGTGCTCGCGGTGCACCACTTGGCCGTGGACGGGGTGTCGTGGCGGATCCTGCTCGACGACCTGCGCGAGGCCGGACAGGCCGTGCTCGGTGGGAGGTCCCCGCGCGCGGAGACCGCGGGGACCTTGTTCGCGCAGTGGGCGCGGGCGCTGCCCGAGCACGCGCGGGAACCGGGAACGCAGGCGGAGTTCCCGCAGTGGCGACAGGTCGCCGAGGTCAGCGGGCACTCGGCGCAGCCGGGCGCGGAGTCCGACCGCGGTCACCTGTCGTTGCAGCTGCCCGAAGAGATCACCGCCGGTGTGCTGGAGCAGGCAACGGCCGTTTTCGGCTGCTCCGCCGACACGCTGCTGCTGAGCGCCTTCGCTCTCGCGGTGGCTGACGGGCCCACAGTGCTGGTGGACGTGGAACGGCACGGGCGCGAGGAGTTCGGCGGGCTGGACCTCTCGCGCACCGTCGGTTGGTTCACCACGCAGTTCCCGGTGCAGCTGCAACCGGGGGCGGCCTGGTCGCAGGTTCAGCAGGACCGCCGCCTGCTCGGCGAGGTGATCGAGAACGTGCGGGCCGCGCTGGCTTCGGTGCCGCGCAACGGTTTCGGCTACGGCCTGCTGCGCTACCTGAACCCGCAGAGCGCCCCGGTCCTTGCGGGCGGGACGCGGCCGCGGTTCGGGTTCAACTACCTCGGCAGGTTCGACGCGGGCAGCGATGCGGACTGGTGCCCTTGCCCGTGGGCGCCGGTGCTCGGCTCGTCGATGCCGCAGGACATGCGGATGGTGCACCTGGTCGAGCTGGATTGCGCGGTCACCGACGAGCCCGGCGGGCCGCGGTTGACCGCGAACTGGTCGTGGGACGGACAGCTGCTCGGCGAGCGCGAGGCCGCGGTCCTGGGCGAACGTTGGCTCGCGGTGCTTGGCGCGATGGCCGAGTACGCGCGGGAGGGTGCCGGGCAGCGGGCGGACACGGTGCTGCCGCTGCCGCCGCTGGCGCAGGGGCTGCTCTTCCACTCGATGTACGACGCGCAGGCAGCCGATCCCTACCTGGTGCGGTTCGTCTTCGAGCTCACCGGGGAGCTCGACGAGCAGCGGCTGCGTGAGGCGGTGCACGCGTTGCTGCGCAGGCACCCGCAGCTGTCGGCGGCTTTTCGCCACGACGCTGAAGGAGTGCCGGTGCAGGTCTGGCCGGCGAGCTTCACCGTCGAGTGGACGCGGCGCAAGGAAGCCTCGGCGCAGGAGGTCCGGCGGTTCCTCGACACCGACCGGTCGCGGCGCTTCGACCTGGCCGAGGCCCCGGTGTGGCGGGCGGCGCTGCTGGGCGCGGGCGCGGACCGGCACGTGCTGGTGCTCAGCACCCACCACATCGTGATCGACGGGTGGTCCACGCCGATCCTGATCAACGACCTGCTCGCGCTCTACGCCGGAGCTGCGCTGCCCGCACCCGCCGACTACCGGCGGTTCCTGGACTGGACGCGGGACCGCGACGGCGCCGCGCACGAGGAGGTCTGGCGCACGATCTTGTCCGATGTGGACGGTCCGACGCTGGTGGCCCCGGCGGCGGGTCGCGGCGCCGAGGACCGCGGCCGGGTGTTCGACCGGCTCGATGCGGCCGACACCGCCGCGGTGCGGCGCACCGCGCAGCGGCTGGGTTCGACGGTGAGCACCGTGGTGCAGCTGGCGTGGGCGATGCTGCTGGGCGCGCTGACCGGTCGCGATGACGTGGTCTTCGGAGCCACGGTCTCCGGCCGCCCGCCGGAGCTGCCGGGCGTGGAGGAGGTCGTCGGGCTGCTGATTAACACTGTTCCGGTGCGGGTGCGGCTCGATCCGCGGCGCACCGTCGCCGAGGCGCTGGCGGCACTGCGGGACCAGCAGCTCGCGGTACTCGAGCACCAACATGCGGACCTGACGCGCCTGCAGGCCATCGCCGGGCACGGGGAGCTGTTCGACACCGCGGTGGTCTTCGAGAACTACCCGTTGGATGACTCCGGCCCCCATCCGGTGCCGGGGCTGCGGGTCACCGGCGTCGAAGTGCTCGACGGCACGCATTACCCGCTGTCGCTGATCGCGGTGCCCGGTGATCAGCTCGGTTTCCGGCTCGACCACCGCCTTGACGTGCTCGGCGAGGCCGCGGCGCGACGCCTGCTGCGGCGGCTGGCCGCAGTGCTGGCCCGAATCGGCGCAACGCCGCACTCCCGCCTCGGCGAGATCGGGCTACTGCTGCCCGGTGAAGACCTCGACGCCGCAGCGATCTCGCCGCCCGGACCGCAGCACGCCGCGCTGCCGGAGCTGTTCGAGGCGCACGCCGCGGCGCAGCCCGAAGCCGTCGCGGTCTCGTTCGGGCCGGAACGGCTCACCTACGGCGAGCTCAACGAACGGGCGAACCGGCTGGCGCGGCTGCTGATCGCGCGCGGCGCCGGGCCGGAACGGCTGGTGGCGCTGGCGTTACCGCGTTCGCCGGAGCTGGTGGTGGCGTTGCTGGCGGCGCTGAAATCCGGCGCGGGGTACCTGCCGCTGGACCCGGAAAACCCGTTGGAGCGGATCCGGCGCACCACCGCCGACGCCGAGCCGGTGGTGATCGTCTCGGTGCGCGCGCTGCGACCGGCGCTACCGGCGCAGCCCGGCGTGCTGCTGCTCGACGATCCCCGAACCAGAGCCGAGCTGGCCGCCGCCGGGGCCGACGCCCCGCGGGTGCCCATCCACCCGGACCACGCGGCCTACGTGATCTACACGTCCGGTTCGACCGGTGAACCCAAGGGCGTGGTGGTCTCGCACCGCAACGTGCTGCGGCTACTGGAGGTCACCGACGATCTCTTCGGGTTCGGGCCCGATGACGTGCACGCGTTGTTCCACTCCTGCGCGTTCGACGTGTCGGTGTGGGAGCTGTGGAGCGCGCTGGGCCGGGGCGGGCGGCTGGTGGTGGTGCCGGGCGAGGTCACCCGCGCGCCCAGGGCGCTGCGGGAGCTGCTGGACGCCGAAGGGGTCACGGCGCTGTCCCAGACGCCCTCGGCGTTCTACCAGCTCGCGCAGGAAGAACCCGGCGGCGGACTGCCCGCGCTGCGCCACGTGGTCTTCGCCGGGGAAGCGCTGGACCCGGCCCGGCTGCGCGGCTGGCACGGCCAGCAGCGGCCGCGACTGGTCAACATGTACGGCATCACCGAGACCACGGTGCACGCCACCTGGGCGCTGCTGTCCGACCCGGCCGAGACGCGCAGCGTGATCGGGACGGCGCTGGCGGATCTGCGGCTGCACCTGCTCGACCACGCGCTGCGCCCGGTGCCGCCGGGATGTCCAGGGGAGATCTACCTGGGCGGGCCCGGGGTGGCGCGCGGATACCTGGGGCGGGCGGGGCTGACCGCCGCCCGGTTCGTCGCCGACCCGTTCGGGCCCGCCGGTACGCGGCTGTACCGCTCCGGCGACCTGGCGCGGGCGCTGCCGGACGGGTCCTTGGAGTACCTGGGGCGCGTCGACCTGCAGGTGAAGGTGCGCGGTTTCCGCATCGAACCCGCCGAGGTGGAGCACGTCCTCGAACTGCACCCGTCGGTGGCCCGCGCGGTGGTGCTCGCCCAGCACGACGACACCGGCGGCGGCCGGCTGGTCGCCTACGTAGTGCCCACCACCGAGGTCGATACCGCTCAGTTGCGGGAGCACGCCGCGACGCTGCTGCCCGCGCACATGGTTCCCGCCTTCGTCGTGGCCGTCGCCGAAATCCCGCTGACCGCCAACGGGAAGCTGGACCGCGCGGCGTTGCCGGAGCCCGGGAGCGGGCGCGCCGCGGGACGGGCACCCAGCGGGGCGGTGGAGCGGTTCTTGTGCGAGGCGTTCGCCGCGACGTTGGGCATACCGGAGATCGGGGTGCAGGAGAGCTTCTTCGACAGTGGTGGGCACTCGCTGCTGGCCACCCGGCTGATCAACCGGGTGCGTTCCGGGCTCGGCGTGGAACTCGACATCCGCACCCTGTTCGATGCGCCTACCGTGGCTGAACTCGCCGGCCACGTAGCCCACGCCCGCACCCGCGACCGGCCCGCGCTGCGCCCGGACCGGCGGCCGCAGCGCGTACCGCTCTCACCCGCGCAGCGGCGGATGTGGTTCACAAGCGGCTTCGACGAGTTCGCGACCACCTACAACATGCGCTTCGCGGTGCGCCTGGACGGGCCGCTGTCGGCCGCCGCGCTGCGCGCTGCGCTGAGCGACGTCGTGGCCAGGCACGAGAGCCTGCGCACGGTGGTCGCCGAATCCGAAGACGGACCATGGCAGCAGGTGCGCAGCCCAGAGCAGCTGCGGTTCGAGCACATCCAGGTCGCCGAGGCCGACCTAGCGGCGCGGCTGGCGGCGGACTCCGCGCACCGCTTCGACCTCGCCGCCGAGCTGCCGATCCGCGCCACCCTCTACGAACACGGTCCCGACCGGCACGTGCTGCTGGTGCTGCTGCACCACATCGCGGTGGACGGCTGGTCGCTGGCCCCGCTGGCCCGCGACCTGTCCACCGCCTACCGGGCCAGGTCCACCGGTCGAAACCCGCGGTGGCCCACCAGCGCGGTGCGGTACGCCGACTTCACCCTCTGGCAGCAGGCGATCGACGCCGAGCCGCAGCTGCGGCACTGGACGAAGGTACTCGCCGGTGCCCCCGAACTGCTCCCGCTGCCCACCGACCACCCCCGCCCGCCGGTCTCGGCGCACCACGGCGAGACGATCGAGGTCGCCCTGCATGCGAAGCTGCACGCGGCCGTGCTGCGGCTGGCCCAGGACCACGACGTCAGCCCGTTCATGGTGCTGCACGCCGCGTTCGCCGCCCTGCTGTGCAGGCTCGGTGCCGGTGAGGACATCCCGATCGGCACCCCGGTGGCCGGGCGCAACGACGCCGCGCTGCACGACGCGGTGGGCTGCTTCGTCAACACCGTCGTGCTGCGTACCGACCTGTCCGGGAGGCCGAGCTTCAGCGAACTGCTGCGGCGGGTACGGGCGGCCGACCTCGACGCCTTCGACCACCAGGAGGTGCCCATCGAGCGGCTGGTGGAAGTGCTCAACCCGGCCCGATCGCTGGGCCACCAACCGCTGTTCCAGGTAATGCTGGCTTTCCAGGACACCCCGCCACAGGAGTTCGACCTGCCCGGCATCAGCACCGAGCAGGTGGCGCTGCACGGCGAGTCCTCCCGGATGGACCTGCTGCTGAGCCTGCGCCAGAACCACACCCCGACCGGAATGCCCGGGGGCATCACCGGGGTGCTGGAGTACGACACCGAACTGTTCACCCCGGACACCGCGCAGAAGCTGATCAGCCGCTTCGAACTCTTGCTGCGCGCCGCGACGGAGGCGCCTGGCACACCGATCGCCGAGCTCCCCGTGGTCTCCGAGCAGGAGCACCACTGGCTGGTCCACGGCTGTAACGACACCGCCCGCCAGGTCCCGTCGACCCCGTTGCACGAGCTGTTCGCCGCGCAGGTCGCCCGAACCCCGCACGCCGAGGCGGTGCTGCACGATCACGGAGCGCTGACGTTCCGGGAACTCGACCAGCGGGTGCGGGAGATCGCCGCGCAGCTCACCGAGCACGGCATCGGTCCGGGAGCGCTGGTGGCCTCGGCCCTGCCCCGCACACCCGACCTGCTCGCCACGATGCTGGCGGTGCTGCGCACCGGCGCCGCCTGCCTGCCCTGCGAACCGGACTGGCCCGCCGCTCGCACCGCAGCGGTGTTGGACGACGCCCGGCCCGCGCTCGTCGTCGGCACCGACGCGCGCGGCCAGCTGAGCTTCACCCGCCCCGGCCGATCACCCGCACCGATCGCGACCGGTACCGCTTATGTCCTCTACACCTCCGGCTCCACCGGCCGCCCCAAGGGCGTGGTCGTGGCGCACCGCGCGGTGGTGAACCTGCTGGCCGCGCTGGCCGAGCTCCTGGAGGTCGGCGCGGGGGACCGGGTGCTGGCCACAGCCCCGGTGGGCTTCGACATGTCCGTGCCGGAGTTCTACCTCGGCGCGCTCACCGGCGCGGCCGTGGTCATGGCGGACCGCGACACCACCCGCGATCCCGATGCGCTGATGGAGCTGGTCGAACGGCAGCGGGTGACGGTAATGCATGCGACACCGTCGCTGTGGCGCACCCTGGCCGCCGACCGGCCGCGGGCGCTGCGCGGTATCAGAGGAGTGATCGGCGGCGAGGCCGTGCCCGGCCCGCTGGCTGAGCGGCTGTGCGGACTCGGGGTGCGGCTGCTGGCCTGCTACGGCCCCACCGAGACGACGGTCTGGTCCAGCGCCTGCCCGGTCGAAGGCCGGCAGCGGGAGGTGGTGCCACTGGGTCGTCCGTTGTGGAACACCGCCTGCCACGTCCTCGACGATCGGCTGCGCCCGGCACCGCCGGGCGCCGTTGGCGAGCTCTACATCTCCGGACTCGGCGTGGCCACCGGCTACCTGCACCGAGCGGCGCTGAGCGCACAGCGGTTCGTCGCCGACCCATTCGGCCCGCCCGGCACCCGCATGTACCGCACCGGCGACCTCGCCTCCCGCACACCGGAGGGATCGCTGCGCTTCCACGGCCGCGCGGACGAGCAGGTCAAAATCCGCGGCCACCGCGTCGAACCGAGCGAGGTCGAGGCCGCGCTGCTCGGGCACCCGCAGGTGCGGGCCGCCGCGGTGACCGTGCACGCGCACGACGCCCACGACGACAGGCTCGTCGCGCACCTGATCGCACCCGGCGTGGATCTCGCCTCGGTGCGTGAGTACCTCAGGGGGAGGCTGCCCGAGTACCTGATCCCGTCGCGGCTGCTGACCTGCGACGAACTGCCCCTCTCGTCGAACGGGAAGCTGCTGCGCGACAGGCTGCTCGCCCCGGCCGAGGACACCGCAGCCGAGCAAACCGCAGCTGACCAATCCGCAGCCGGGGAGCCGGATGTGGCGGCGCCGGTGCGGGTGCTGTGCGAGATCTTCGCCGAAGTGCTGGGGACCGCCCGGGTGGGACCGGAGGAGAACTTCTTCGAACTCGGCGGGCATTCGCTGATCACCGCGCCCCTGATCGCCCGGATCCGATCGCGGCTCGGCCTGCGCGCGAAGGTCCGCGACGTGTTTGAGGCGGGCACCCCGGCGGCGCTGCACCGCGCGCTGACCGGTCCCTCCGCGGCAGGAGGACCCCTGCTGCCGCTGCGCTCCGGCGGTCAGGCCGCGCCGCTGTGCTGCGTGCACCCGCTCAGCGGCCTGGGCTGGGCGTACGCCGGGCTGCTGGCCCACCTCGACCAAGACCAGCCCGTCTACGCGCTGCAAGGTGACGCAGGCGCGCATCCGCCGGGCAGCATCGATGAGATGGCCGAGCGCTACCTGCAGGAGATCCGCTCGGCGCACCCGCGCGGACCGCTGCACCTGCTCGGCTGGTCCTTCGGCGGCCTCGTCGCCCACCGCATGGCGATCAAGGCGCGCGACCGGGACCTGCCGGTCGGCCTGCTGTGCCTGATCGACCCACCGCTGGGCGACGAGCCCGTACCGATCGACGCGCAGCGGGTGTACCGCATCCTGCTCACCGGCATCGGCCACGACGATCAACCCGAGGGGGAGCTGACGTTCGAGGCGGTCTCGCAGCTGCTGCGCCGAGACGACGGCGCGTTCGCCGCGTTCACCGAAGCCGACATCGCCCGCACCGTGGCCACCGCCCGGCACCACGCCGAGCTGCTGCGCGGCCACCGACCGGGCCACTACCCCGGCGACGCCGTGCACATCGCGGCCAAAGCCGGTCCAGGAGCCCGCGCGTGGCGCGCGCACGTCGGCGGCGAGTTGGCCACCTATCGGATCGACCTGCCGCACGACCGGCTCATGCAACCCCAGCACGTCGGCGAAATAGCCCGCATCGTGCGCGACCACCTCACCGAGCAGAAGGGCTGCAGAACCCCATGACCAACCCGTTCGACGACGAGGACGGCACGTTCCTGGTGCTGCGCAACGAGCAGGCGCAGCACTCCCTGTGGCCGGCGTTCGCCGCGGTGCCCGCGGGCTGGGAGGTGGTTTGTGAGGAGACCAGCCGTGCGGCGGCGCTCAGCTACGTCGAGCTCAACTGGACCGACCTGCGCCCCGCGAGCCTGCGCGAGACGCCCTGAAATGCTCTCGCCCGCGCTCCGCGAGATCGCCTGGCCGTGCGCGGCGTCGCAGCTGTCCTCGCCAGCGGACCGCGAACCCGGCGGAGTTGCCGGTGGGCGTTGCTGGCCACCGGCGCCGCTGGGAACGAGACGACAACCCCGTGTACCGCACAGGCGTGGGCACCGCCAACGACCAGGAGGTAATCACCGGTGAATCACCGCAACGAACTGGCCGACCTCCCCGCCGGGGCACGGGTGGTCATCCGCCTTCCCAGCGGCCCCGGGCTCGCTTCGGCGCTGCTGGAGTGCTTCGAACGCGAACTGGTCGCCGTGCCAATGGCACCGCGGGCTGGGGATGCGCAGCTCGAGGGCATCGTGGACCGAGTCTCGGCCAGCGCGGTCGTCGACGGCCGGGGCTCGACGAGCTCGCTGCGCCGGACCGGGCTGCCCGTCGAGCACCCCGACGCCGCGGGCCTGGCGCTGATCATGTTCACCTCGGGCTCGACCGGCACCCCCAAAGGCGTCATGCTCAGCCGCCGCGCCGTGGTGGGCAACGCGACTAAGACCGCCGCGCTGCACGGCATCGGACCCGGCCGCCCGCACGGAACGTGCCTGCCGCTGCACCACTGCAACGCGCTGGTCATGTCGCTGCTGGGCACCCATCTGACCGGGGCGCAGCTGGTGCTGCACCCGGCCGCGGACCCGACGGGTTACTTCGCCGCGCTCGAGCAGGCCGGGGCCCGCACCGCATCGATCGTGCCCGCCCTGTTGCCGGACCTGCTGGAAGCCGCGCCGCCGTGGCCCGACGGCCTCGACTACCTGATCACCGCCGCCGCCCCGCTGACCGGCGACCTCGCCCGCCGGTTCCACCGCACCTACGGGCCGCGGCTGCGCCAGGGTTACGGGCTGACCGAAGCGGTCAACTTCAGCGTCACCATGCCCGCACCCGACGAGGCCGGGTTCACCGAGCACTACCTCGACCGGTTCCCGCCGGTCGGACTGGCGCTGCCGGACACGCGGCTGCGTCTGGAGGGTGGCGAGGTCTGGATCAACACCCCGGACCTGATGGACGGCTACTGGCAAGACCCGGCTGCCACCGCCGAGGCCATGACCGCCGACGGCTGGCTGCGCACCGGCGACCTCGGCGAATTCCGCGGCGATCTGCTGGTGCTCAAGGGCCGCACCAAGGAACGCATCGACCGCGGCGGCGAGAAGCACTACCCGCTCGACGTCGAACGTTGCTGGCGCGAAGATGGCCTTTCCGGCCGGTTCGCCGCCGTCGGCGTCACCGAGGCCACGCTCGGCCAGGAGATCGGCCTGGTCGCCACCGACCAGCCCGTCGACCGGCTGCAGCAGTTGTGCGAGCGTACCGAGCTGCGCCCGGCGGTGCTGCGCATCGGCGACTTCCGCGCCACCGCCACCGGGAAACCGCAGCGTTCAATGATGGGCGCCACGCTCGTCGCCCGCCGCGAAAGCCCCTCCCGCTACGAGCGCCTGCTGCGCTACGCCGCGGCCACCGCGCATGAACTGCTGCGCGGCACCCCGCACCCGGACGTACCGCTGCAGAAGGTGCGCGCCCTAGCCGAGCGCGTCCCGGAACCCGACTCGCTGGAGCCGACCGGCGAACCGGTCTACGAGGCGTTCGACTCGCTGCGCCTCGGCTGCGACGCGGATCCCGAGCGGCGCGCGGCCGACCGGGCAGTGCTGCGGGCCAAGCTCACCGCGTCGTGGCCACTGTCGTCGTACGCCGAACTGGCCGCAGCCGTGGCCGAGATGCAGGGCGCACCCGGGGTCGCGATGCCCTTCGGTGTGGAGACCACGCTCGACGACCGGCGACTGGTGCTGCTGCCGCACGCACCGGCGGCAACCGCAGGCGGCCTGCCGTGGGCGTTGGACCTGCTTTGGACGTATCTCAACGACGGAAGAACCGGCCACTGCGCCGACCGATGGACCCGGCTGCGCCGGTTGCGGCACGACGGCTTCGCCATCGCGGGTTTCTCCGCGTTGCGGGCCGGCCGCCACGACCTCGGCGGAGTCATCTGGGCAGCCCGCCCCACCGAGGAGGAATAACCATGCCGCACAACGACCTGCACATCGCGACCTGGGCGAAGAGCTCGATCGGCCCCGACCACACCGAACTGCGCGTGGACCACGGGGAGCTGGCGGTGCCCATGCACGGCACCGCCGCGGCCAGCGGTCAGGAACTTGCCACCAACGGCGAGATCGGCGCCGACCTGATCCGGCTGCCGGCCGGGCAGGGTTTCGTGCCGCACACCCATCCCGGCCACCACGTGCTGACCGTGGTGGCCGGGACGGGGACCAT
This sequence comes from Saccharopolyspora sp. NPDC000995, assembly GCF_053599315.1. Taxonomy (NCBI): domain Bacteria; kingdom Bacillati; phylum Actinomycetota; class Actinomycetes; order Pseudonocardiales; family Pseudonocardiaceae; genus Saccharopolyspora; species Saccharopolyspora sp. NPDC000995. The sequence goes on along the minus strand of NZ_JBSFLZ010000053.1, from coordinate 24,484 downwards.
CACCTACGGCGGGCGGATCCACGAGACCCATGCCGGGCAGACCTTCCTCATCGAAGGGCAGGTGCCGCACGCGGTGGGCGCGATCACCGATCACCTGATCGTCGCGGTAGGCGCCCCGCACAAGCACATCGACTCCACCGACCGCATGACGCCGGTGCCCTATGAGGAGATCATCGCCGACGGCGGTGAGCTGACCTGCATGATCTGCGACAAGACCGCCGGGGCTGCGCGCTACCTGCACTCGGCGGACTGCCGGCACTGCCCGTGCCGGGAGTGCGCCGGGATGCCGGGCTGATCCGCGCAGCCACCGGACATTCGCCAACCACACCGAGTCGTGTCCGGTCACCCGGCGAAACCGCCAGCCGACCTCAGCGCAGGCGCTTGGTCGCGGCGAAGACAGCCTCGCCCCAGCCTTGATCCACCGCTGCGTGCGGCAGTCAGATCAAGGAGGCTCGACTGACGGCCGCCCAGTGGTTGGTGAGACTGACGGCTCGGCGGCTTTGGCCAGAGCCAAGGCATGCAGGGCGGGATGCCGGTAGTACAGGCTGATCCACGCCGGCTTGGCCAGGGATGCGTACTCGACGTTGACGACGTTGGACCTCAGTGCTTCCACGGGGTTGGGTTCGGGGCGTAGTCAGAGCGCCGCTCGACGGTCAGCCAGTCGGTTTGGATGGACAGGCGAAGGTCAGGAGATTTCTTCGAATGTGTCGCTCACGCGCGACATCCTCACTTTCGCAGTGGTGATCTTCAGGTGGTGTGGTGCTAGAGGGCCTTGCGGAACTCATCAGCCATCGTGCCGACCTCGGCGTCTCGAGGATCGGGTGAAGTGGTAGCAGGAAGTGTTCTGCGGGAGACGTTTTCTGCGGAAGGGAGCTTGCAGTCCGCGCCGTAGAAGGGGACCTTGTGCAGCGGCCGGTATCGGAAGCTCGTGTCGATGCCGAGTTCCAGCATTTGTTGCGCTACCTGGTCGCGGATCTGCGGAGTCGTCTGGACCCAGTAGAAATCGTGGACGATGCCACCGCGCAGGCGGTGTCCTCGATGAGCACGAGGCCCTTTTCACGGCAGAAATCGGCGATCGCGGTGACTTCTCCCGGCAATCGCTAGACGACGCTGCGGGCGCAGCGGCGGTGGCCTCGCCGCACAGTGCCCCGTAACGGCCATTGTGGACGGAGAGACCTTCGCCCGCGTCCAGCAGCGGCTGTCCGACGACAAGCGGTTCTCTTGCCGCAACAGCAGAAACCCGTCCCTGCTGCCTCTTCGGCCCGTTCTCCTACGGGCGTGGTCAGCTGGTCAGGCGCTCATAGTCCGTGGAGGAGGGCTACGAGGAAGCTCGAGTCGTCGGTGAACGGACGCAGGTCCCAAGTGGACAGCAGAAGGTCGGGCTCGAGTTCTGCTGCCGCCGCGTCATCGAAGAAATCGGTGAACTCGTAGCCACGGCCGGTGCCGAAGCCGATCGCGACCCGGCCACCCGGCGCGAGGTGCGCGCGGAGCCGTTTCAGCACGGCCCCGCGCGTGCTTGGTGCGAGGAAGGTCATAACGTTCCCGGCGCAGATGATCGCGTCGAACGGTGCGGTGATGCCCCGGGCGGGAAGGTCGAGTTCGGCTAGGTCGCCAACCATCCAGAGCGGCCCCGGGTGGTCTTGCTCGGCGGCCTCGATAAGTACAGGGTCGACGTCGACTCCGACGACGTCGTGGCCGGCTTCGGCCAACAGGCCGCCGACTCGGCCGGGGCCGCAGCCGGCGTCGAGGATGCGGGCGTGGCGCGGCACCATGGCGTCCACGAGGCGGGCTTCCCCGGCGAGGTCGTCGCCGGCGCGAGCCATGGAACGGAAGCGTTCGATGTACCAGGCGGAGTGCCCGGGGTCGGCGGTGACCTTCTGCATCCAGATGCTCTGCTCAACCATGCCTGCATTCTCCCGGAGTCCAGTGCGGGCAGTTGCCACAGGCCGATGATATGACCGAAGTCATGAGCCGGGTACCAGCGGCGCTGGGCTAGTCAATTGGGGCGGGTTCTTGTCTCCGGGCGGTACACGTCCGACGGTTCCGAAAAGCTTGATGTTGCGGGACGGTCGAGACCCGGCGTTCCGGCCTTGGGGATCCATGCGGTGAGGGGCGGCGGGTTTCTCTAAAGCCGACGTCGCGCAGGACAGCGATGGCCGTCATCCAGCGACTTGAGCTCAATTCTGCCCTCGGCACGGGCTGCGGCCAGCTCACGCGCTTCGCGCAGTGTCGGGGCGAAGGACTTCGCCTTGACCACATGCACCCCGGCGTTCGGTGGCGGAACCGATTACGTCACCGCCCGCGTGATGGGGCACGGCGATCCCGATGAACTCCAGCTACTCGCCGGCCAGACTGGTCGGTAACCTCGTCGATGCGGTACACCCACACCCTGAGCGGTTGTTACTAGCTGGCGTGCGAGGTGCTGTCGTTCGCGGAGGCCCAGGCTGCGATTTGGGCGCGTGAGGTGAAGCCGAGTTTGACGAGAATGTTCTCGACGTGGGCTTCGGCGGTGCGTTGGGAGATGACCAGGTGGCTGGCGATTTGCTTGTTGCTCATGCCTTGGCGCACGAGTTCGGCGATTTCCCGCTCGCGTCGGCTAAGGCGTGCGCGCGGCTCCTGCCGGGGAGCGGGCTCGGTGCGTGGCGGTTTGCCGCGGGCGTAGGCGATGGCTTGTTCGAGGCTGACGTCCGCGCCTTGGGTGTACCGGCGGCGGTACTGGTCGTCGCCGAGAGCGTGGCGGGTTCGTTGTTCGCATTCGTCGTGGTAGTCGCTGAAGAAGGTCAGCAGTGGTGCGCCGGCTTCGCGGCGGATGGTTTCGGCGGTGCCGAACAGCTGGGCGGCATCGTCGTAGCGGTTTTCGCTTGTGGCGACCCATGCGAGCGTTTCGGCGCACAGTGCTTTGCAGTGGTGGTCGTGGAAATCCTGCTGGAGCTCGAGGCTTTCGCGGGCGAGTGTGCCGGCTCGTTGCGGCTGGCCTTGCCGCCAGGTCTCGACGCCGAGGCCCCAGAGGGCGTAGGAGCAGCGCCAGCTTTCGCCGTGTTCGCGTGAGAGCGCGAGAAGTTCCTCGTATGCGACGGTGACGCGTTCTGAGTCGCCGTGCAGTGAGGCGCAGACGCCTAGGAGTACTAGCCCGGTGGAAAACCAGGGCAGGTCCCCGGAAAACCGCAGCCTGGGCATCACTTCTTCGCAGAGCTTGACCCCGGTTGAGAAGTCGCCTTGCAGTGCCGCGTTGAGGGCTTCGGCAACCCATAGCGGTGCGGCTGTGTCGCCGTCGTGAGCGGCAGTGAGCGTGCGGGCCTCGCTGATGAGGGTGGATGCTCCGGGTACATCGCTTTGCAGAAGGGCGAGGTAGCTGGCACTGATTAGCAAACGCAGCCGGTGGCCGTCTTTCTCGGTACCATGCTGGAGGATTCGGTCGCACCAGCGGCGGCCTTCACTGGTGAATCCGCTGACGCGCCAGTAGTCGCGGAGGGCGTCTGCGATGCGTGTTCCGGCGACAGTACCTGTCGGCTCGTTCAGGCAGAATTCGAGTGCGGTGCGAATGTTGGCGTGTTCGGTTCGCAGGCGTGCAAACCAACGGGCTTGATCGGGGCCGAACCAGTGCTGCTGCATCTTCTCGGCCAGGTTAAGGCACCAGTCACGGTGCCGTTGGCGGACCGGCGTCTCCTGGCCGGAATTTCGCAGCATGTCGCGGCCGTACTGCCGGATGGTCTCCAGTAGCCGGTACCGGGCCCGGCCGCCACGGTCATCGCGGGTGAGGATCGACTTGTCCACCAGTCCTGCCAGTGCGTCAAGAACGTCTGCTTGGGATAGGTTTTCGTCCGCGCAGACCGCCTCGGCACCGTCGAGATCAAAGCTGTCGGCGAAGACAGAGGTACGTGCCCACAGCTCCTTCTCGTTGCTGGAGCACAGATCGCAACTCCATTCGATCAGGGCGCGCAGCGTCTGATGTCGCGGCAGCGCGGCCCTGTTGCCGCTAGTGAGCAAGCTGAACCGGTCGTCCAGCCGCCGCAGGACTTGCTCGGGGGACAGCGCTCTCAGGCTCACCGCCGCCAGTTCGATTGCCAGGGGAATGCCATCCAGTCGTCGGCAGATGCCGGAGACGACTTTTCCGTTGTAGTCGTCGAGGACGAATCCCGGCAGGACCGCTTTCGCACGGTCCGAAAACAGCGCTATAGCTTCGTAACTGGCCAAGGCACTGGGCCCAACACCGCTGTCGGCATCCGGGCATTGCAGGGCGGAGACCGGCAGGATGGACTCGCCGGCGATGCCGAGCGCCTGGCGGCTGGTGACCAGGATCCGCAGTTCAGGACACCGTTCGAGCAGGGCCGCCACGGTGAGCGCGCAGGTGTGGAGCACATGCTCGCAGTTATCGAGCACCAGTAGCAGATGCCGGTCCGCGACACGCTCGGCTACTGTCTCGGCGGTCCAGCGTGTGGACTGATCGTGGATGCCCAGTGCGGACACGATCGCTTGTGGAACGAGCCCCTCGTCTTCCAGACCCGCGAGTTCGACCAGCCAAACACCGTCGGGGAAGGCTCGCCGCATGTTCCATGCGGCGCGTGAGGCCAGCCTGGTCTTGCCCACGCCGCCCACGCCGGTCAGGCTGACCAGCCGGGAGGCGGACAGCGCCTGTCTGACCTGGCTCAGCTCTTTGCGCCGGCCGACGAAGCTGGTGAGCTCGGCCGGCCATCTCCCCTGCAAGCGCTGCGTCAACACGTCGGTCATAGCAGTTCCAGGCTAGCTCGGCGGCCCGTGAGAAACCGGCCGCAAGCACGCAGGCGGTCTGCATGCTGGTCAGCCGTGCACGTGCAGCGGTTTGCCCGCCAGGGCGAGGTGGCCCTCGCCGAGGGCTTCGGTCTGGGCGGGGTGGGCGTCCATTGTAAATTAGCCGGGCTTCGCCGACGAGTTCACCGACGCGGTCGCCGACCAGGTGCGGTCCGAGGACCGGGCCGTTGGCGGCGCACACGAGCTTGACCGCACCGGCGGTCTTGAGGATCTGGCTATTGCCGTTCCGGCTGGGTCGTAGGTGAAGGTCCGCACCTCGCCTACTGCTCCTTGGCGGCGATCTTGGTGAGGCGAGGCGCCCTCGGGGTGGGAGTAGGCCACGCGCGGGATGCCCGCCTCGTCGATCGGCTGCGGGTTCAGGCCGGCGATGTCCTCGGGCGATGAAGATGCCCTGCGGGAAGCTGGGTGGGCCAGCTGCGAGCCGGGGACGATGTCGCCGACGGCGTAGACGCCGGGCAGGTTGGTGCGCAGGCGGCGTCGCTGAGCACGAAACCGCGGTCCATCTCCACCCCGGCTTCCTCGAACCCGGCCCCGCCGTGCTCGGGCCGCGCCCAACCGCGACCAGCAACACCTCGGCGTCGTACTGCTCGCCGTTTCCAGGCTGACCGACCTGCCCGAAGCCGTCTGCCGCGCGCCGGCGAACCTCGCCCCGGTCTTGAACTTGATGCCGCGCTTGTATGGAGATGTTCCTAATCAACCGGCTGGGTCTGCCGCCGGCGCTGCTCACCGCGCTGGAGCCGTTCTGCTCCGCCCGCCGGCTGGTCTCCGCGACGCCCGAATGGCACCTATCTGGTGTCGGCCGAACAGCAGCGCTCGTGGTTGTCGTGGGAATGGCTCGCTGCGGTCGCTGCTGTTCGACGTCGCGGTAGAGCTGGCCCCGATCGCAGGGGAGATCTACTTCGTCGGTCGCCTCGGCGACACGTCGCCCCTGGCGCTGGGGTCCCTGACCGCGGGGTTGCTCGGTGGGTACGGAGGCGCCGACTCCGCACCACGGCGGGTTGCAAGGCGTGCTGGCGCAAATGACGCACTCCGGCACCTCGCCCCGGGGCCTCGGCGTTGCAGGGCGAGCCGGCGCCTGAAGACTTCGTGAAGAAGGCATGAACCCGGGTTGGGCATGCTGGTGTCTCGGAAGCAAAGCCGATGCTTGGGAGTGCGGACATGATGGCAAACGATCACGGCAAGGTGCTCGCCACCATGGTCTTCAACCTGGTAGCCCCGGCGGGTGTGATGACGCCGGTCGGCGTGGAATTGGGGTACGACAGCCGCAACCCGTACGAGATCTCCATGAAGCTCAACGTGGGCACGGACGGTGAGGTGGATTGGGTGATCGCCCGCGAGCTGCTGGCCGACGGGCTGGTAGCTGAGGCGGGCGAAGGTGATGTGCGAATCGGCCCTCGACTGGGCTTTCCGGGGTTGCTCGTTATCGCGTTGAGCTCGCCGTGGGGGCAGGCGACCTTCGAAGTGAATGCCGATCAGCTTGTGGAGTTCCTGAACGACACCTACGACGTGGTCGCACCCGGTGACGAACACCGTTGGATGAACGTCGACGAGGCACTGAGCCGGCTGCTCTCGCACAACCTGTAGTGCCCGGCTCTCCCGAAGCGCCGCACGCCAGGCGGCCGGCCGCAGGAGCTGGCGGCGTGGAATATCGGGGACGACGAGATCGTGGTGTCCCTGCTCGGCGAGGTGTCTGACGTCGGCGTATCCGCCAACGTACTCGTCGGCGACGACTGAGAGGTGCGACGGGGCGCCTGCATCGGAAGACGGACACCAGCGCAACATCGCTGTCTCCGGCGACGGGTGGTCACTGGTCGATGAGGGAGTCGGCGAGAATGAGCCCGTCAACACGGCGGCCGACGAAGACCTAATGCGGGGGAATCTGGACTTCATGCGGCTTTACCGCGATCGGTGCTGCTGTGCAGCGCGCCGCAGGGCATCGTCAGCTTGGGTGAATACCGGTTCTTTCGGGGAACTCGGCCAGCACCAACCGAGCCGCGGCCACGACGACCTGCGAGCTCGTAGAGACCGGGACGGGATCTAGTGGCGGCCTTGGGCGGGGTGCCGGTGCGCCGAACTCCATACGGCGGGCCACGGAAACGGCCTGGTCAACGAAGGGCAAACCGGGCCAGCAGAGCCAGGTAGACCGCGGTGGGGTCCCGTGCCGCCATTCGGCGTCGGTGATGGTGGTCATGACCTGGGTGCGTAGGGCGTCGAGCTGACCGTTCAGGCCGCAGCCGAGGCGGAATTCTGCGCCTGCACACGGGCTCGGCGGCTTTCGTGCGCAGCGGCAAGGCTGGCTCGGCAGGTCCGGATGACCTGCCGGGTCGCCGCGGTCTCGAGGCTCTGGCGGCACCGCGTGCACACCACGGTCACCGATCCGGTCACCTCGTCGACCGCGACGGACGCCTCGGCCTCGCAGCGGCGGCACCAGCGGTGTCCGGTGACGGGGATGACGTGCATCGGCGAAGCGATGCATTCGTGTGCCCAGCGACGGTGAACGTGGCAGGTGATGCGCTCGTGAGCCGAAATCTCCTCGCGTTCCTCCATCGCATCCTCGAGGATCAAGGTGTGTGCAAGGCGCGGGTCACGGACGTCCGCGTAGCGTTCGCCGTACCGCAGTACCTCCGCGGCGCTGGGCCGGGAGGGGTACGACGAACGTCGGGGCCGCGGCGAATCCGGTTCGATTCGGTCGGGGTGGGACAGGGGGAGCATGGTCCTTACCTTGAACGGATCTATTGTCGGGTTGACATCAAGTGTCTTTAGTCCCGAACACGCAGACATCGGTGGCACTACGTAGGTCGCTGCGTATCTATCCGAAGGTACGTACACGGCGATCGAGCTGGCGGCCTTGCTCGGTTCCGGGTCGCCGCACCGCAGCCGTCGCTACCGCGCGGTTCAGGCATGACCGAAGGTCTGGCTTCCATGTCCCGTCGCCGCGGTGACAACGAGGGCAGCAGTTCGGCAAGTCTGTCTCGTAGACCACGCCGACGCCTCCCCGGGCGGGGGGTGTACGGGTACCGCCCTGGTGGTCCCGTTGCGGCACGCGCCTCTCTGAACGCACCAACTGCCCAGTTAGCCCAGGCCAACGGCTAATTGATCTAGGTAGCCCGCTGCGAGAGTGAGGGCCGGTCGCGCTGATCGCGACCGCTATCTAATTGATCAAGCATGATTTCGCGCCGCCGCGCCATTTCGCCTTTATCGGCGCCCCCAAGGACCGGTGGCTGTCCCAGAGTCCTCACGGACGAACGCGGATGATCGTCTTCCCCTCGCGTCGCTCGGTCGGATTAAGTGCCGCGACGGCGTCGTCGAGGGCCGCGACGTTGCCGATGTTCGTCCGCAGTCGTCCTTCCCGCACTCGCTGCACGATCTCACCAAGTTGGCCACGATCGGACTCGACAACAAAGTCGACCGCCAGGCCGTCGGTGGGCCGCGCCTCAGTCGGCCCGACGACGGACACCAGCGTTCCTCCGGCTCGAATCAGGCCTGCGGACCGCCTCTGGATGTCGCCGCCGATGACATCGAACACCAGGTCGATGCCGCCGACGTCTTCCAGGGCGTCGTTGCCGAGGTCGACGAACTCCTGCGCGCCGAAGTCGAGCGTCTTCTGGCGGTCGGCGGCGCGTCCGGTGCCGATAACGTATGCGCCGAACTCACGTGCGAGTTGCGTCACCATCGTCCCGACTGCGCCGGCCGCGCCATGTACGAGGACGCTCTGCCCCGCCTGAAGGTGACCGTGCTCGAACAGCCCCTGCCATGCGGTCAAGCCCGAGATCGGCAGGCTCGCGCCCACCGTGAAGTCGACGTCGCCCGGCAGCGGCGCGAGGTTGCGTGCCTCGACGGCCACGTACTCCGCCAGGGTGCCGTCACGATGCCAGTCCGCGAGGCCGAACACCCGCTGTCCCACCGACAGCCCCGTCGTGCCGTACCCGACAGCGGCGACCACTCCGGCCAACTCGTGCCCAGGGATCGACGGTGTCCGGTCACGGCCGGCGCGATCGGCCCAGGTCGAGGGCCACGTCAGCTCAGTCGGGACGAACCCCGACGCATGAACCTGAACAACGACGTCATTTATCGCTGCCGGCGACTCGGGCCGCTCCACCAGCGTCATCCCGGCCGTTCCCGCAGCCTGGTCCGTCACCACGATCGCCTTCATGGGAATTGTCTCCTCGGTCATTTGGCCTTGGTAGAAATGTTGCATCGCCGCGCGCGTGTCGCTCACGGACGAACGCGGTTGATCGTCTTTCCCTTGCGCCGCTCGGTCGGATTTGAAGTCGGCGACGGCGTCGTCGAGGGACGCGACGTTGCCGATGTTCGTCCGCAGTCGTCCGTCCCGCACCCGCCAGACCGCTCTAGCACTGGGACACCCGACCCACCACGCGACGCCTCAAATGACCCAATTGCCGGAGCCTTTAAGTCGGGGAGGCGAAAGCATGACGGATGCTGCCGCGTGCCGGTGGCCCCGCAGCCCGGCGGCCGCACCGAGCGTGGCAGGTGGCCGTTCACCATGCGGTGTCGAGCACGTCGGCGAAGCGCGACGAAGTTGGCCGGGGCTATGGCGTGTCGGTGAGCCCAGCCAGGGTCAAGCCTTTAGCCGAGATTCGGGTTGCTTCCTCCACGTGCTTGGCTAGCACACTGATGAGCAATGCTGGGCCCGCTGCCAAGGGGAGTAGGCAACTACCTGGGGCCAGTAGTTGCGCTGGTACGTCGTGTGTGGCGCCGTGCCACCACAGGTTGGGGCGGACGAGCAGGGTTTGTTGCAGGACTTGGGCTCCAGCGGTGATGGCGGGCCCCATGCTGCCGGGGACCTCGTATCCGAGGGCAGTTTCTTGGTCCCACAACGGTTTTCCGTTGAGCGTGACCCTGATGTGGGAGACAGCCATGGCCGGGAGCTTGCCGTGCAGGCCCAGCGCCAGTGTCTCCCGGTAGATGAGGCTGGCGCCATCGCGGAGCTCAATGCTGGTGCTGGTGTGGTGACGACTACCTCCGCCGTAGATGGTGGGTTGAGGTGCCCACAGGAGACGTCCGCCGGTATCAACATGGATGTGCGTTGCGATGTGAGAGGGGTGCTGGTCGGAGGAGGGCAGCGCGACGGCGGCTGCGGCACTGCCGAACTCCAGGACCGCACCGCGTCCCACGTCGACGTCGACGGTGTAGTGGTCACCGCCCAGCGGGCCGGCGCAGGAGCCGCTCATGAGCACCCGGAGTGGCACGGTGTCGGCCCGGCCGACCTGCTGAAGGTGGTATGGGGGTTCGCCGAACATCTGCGTTGGCACGGTCAGGCCCCGTTTTCCCTGCCGGACGGTGAGACGGGCCCGCGCACGAATGCCGGTTCGCCCCACGGTGGGAGCAGCAGAGCGGGTCATGATCCTCCGAAACGGACTGGTTGCCGTGCGTCCAGCAGATGCCGAATCCAGTCGACCACGTGCGAGGCCGCCGGGTCCTGCTGCAGGGAGTTCATGACGGTGGGGCGGCCTTCCCTTCTGGCTTGGCCGTCATGGATCATGCGCTCGGGGTCGGCACCCACATAGGGCGCCAGGTCGACCTTGTTGATGACGAGGAGGTCTGCGCTGGTGACCCCCAGGCCGCCTTTGCGGGGAACGTCGTCGCCGCCGGCGACATCGAGTACGAAGATCCAGGCGTCCACCAGCCCCCGGCTGAAGGTCATGGTGAGATTGTCACCGCCGCTTTCGATGAGCAGCAGGTCCAGCGGCTCGCCGTCTTGGGCCCGCGCTTTCCTTGCCAACTGCTCGGCGGCTTCCAGGTTGGCGGAGATGTCGTCGCGTACGGCGCTGTGCGGGCAGGCCCCCGTCTCCACGGCGACGATGCGTTCGGGTGGGAGTGCGCCCCGGTTTTTGAGGTAGTCCGCGTCCTCGGTGGTGTAGATGTCATTGGTCACGACACCCAGTCGCAGCTGTTCCCGTAGCTGTTCACAGATCGCGGCCACCAGTGCGGTCTTGCCGACTCCGACCGGACCACCGATGCCCACCCACAGGCCCCGTTCGGCTGGGTCTCCCGGTGGGGCCGCGACAGGGGCGCTGACCGTTCCACCACCCCAGTGCAGATTATGGTTGTCGTCACGATGCAAAGAGATGCACCTCCATGGCGGCGTGTTGTTCGGCGTAGACCTCGAGCAAGGGTGCGGCCCCAGACGGCAGCGTCCCGGCGGCGACGAGCATGGCCGCGTTGTCGGCGACGGCATCCGCCGCCCCCGACAGGGCCGCCAGCACCCCGGAGACTTGGAACGGGTCCAGGCCCAGGAGCCGGAGAGCGGCTGCGGCCGGAGTGGTGATGGAGTCGACTGCCGCCAGCAGCGCTGCCTCGCGCGGGGTGAGTTCGGCCGCGGCCGACAGACATCCCAGGACCACGGGGTGGTGCGGACCGTCTGGGGTGTTTGCAGCCGCAGCCAGCCGCTCGGACCACCACAGGTTCCGTGCTGTGCGCAGCATCTGCCGGCCAAGCCGCCGGGAGATGGACCGCAGCGTCGGCGAAGGCGTGCGGGCATCCGCCTCGGCGTCCAGATGCGCAAGGTCAGCGCCGCTGGCGGCGGCTGCGGCCAGTCCCGCCGCAGTGCTGCCGGTGGTGTGCAGCCGGCCCCGGCAGAACTCCCGCAGTTCGTCAATGGTGCGTACCACTCCGGTCGCGACCGCTGTCTCGACTCCGCCTGAGTGCGCGTGGCCACCGGTAGGCAGTCGGCCATCAGCCAGCAGAAGCGCTGCTGCGTGCAGGATGGGCATGCGACCGCTCCTAGAACAGGGAGTACCGTTGCGTCATCGGAATATGGTCCGGCGGTGATGCTGGCGCCGGATACTCCTGGTCGTCGATGGTCACGATGTAGGAGTCTTCGGTGTTCTGTTGTTTGTTCCCGACGTGAATCGTTGGCAGGGTAGCGTTTTTCTTCATGTTCTTCTTGTTCAGTTCGCCGGTCGGTTTGATCGGCACCCACGGCGTTTCGGTTCCGAGGGCGTCTTTGTTGGATTTCGCCACCGGAGAAACGAACACGCGCGTGCACGAGGTCACCGCCTTGCCCGAGCTGCCCCAGTTGATGCGTCCCCAATAAGGCTCCGGCTGTGACACGGATGCGTTCGGGTCACCACAAACTGCCCAGACCTGAACTCCGGCCTGCAACACCATCTCAGAGCGGACTCCGAAAAACCGCGGATCCCAAAGCACCAGGTCCGCGTACTTGCCGACCTCAATGGACCCGATGTCGTCGTCCATGCCTTGGGCGATTGCCGGATTGATGGTGTACTTGGCGATGTAGCGCTTGGCACGCTCGTTGTCGTGGCGCATGTCCATGTCGCCAGCCTGATCCCGGTCCGGGAACTGCCCCTGCATGGTGTCGGCCCAGTACTGCTTCATCACGTGAGCCGTCTGCCAGGTGCGCATCACCAGTTCCCCGACACGTCCCATGGCCAGCGCGTCGGAACTGGTGATGGACAGCGCTCCGAGATCGTGCAGCACGTTCTCCGCGAAGATGGTGTGCCGCCGGACCCGGCTTTCGGCAAAGGCGATGTCGTTTGGGTCTCGCGAGTTCAGATGGTGCGCAAGGATCACCATCCATTTGGCCTCGGCGGCGGTGTTCCTCGTCAATGGCAGGGTCGGATTCGTCGATGCCGGAAGCACTTTCTCCATAGATGCCAACTGCAGGATATCGGGAGCGTGTCCGCCGCCGGATCCCTCGGTATGAAAGCTGTGAATGCTGCGGCCACTGTTTCTGATGACATGCGCTGTGCTTTCGTAGAACCCAGCTTCGTTGAGGGTGTCGGAATGCAGTGACACCTGCAGTCCGAACTCGTTCGCTGCGGCGAGCGCGTCTCTGAGGGCTACGGGGGTCGCCCCCCAGTCTTCGTGGATCTTCAGGCCGCAGGCGCCCGCCTTTGCTTGGCTTTCCAGCGCCTTCCACGCCTGTTGGCCGCCGCCTGCGCTGCCTTTGCCATGCAGACCGATGTTGAGCGCAACGGTGTCCATCGCCTTGATCGCCTGTTGAATGTTCCAGGCGCCAGGGGTTGCGGTCGTTGCCAGACTGCCGGTGGCCATTCCCGTGCCGCCACCAACGCAGGTGGTGATACCACCGCTTAGCGCATGCGCGGCCAGCTCAGGCAGAAGGAAGTGCACGTGCGTGTCGATCGCCCCGGCCGTGAGGATCTTTCCGTTCCCGGCGATGATCTCGGTCTCCGGGCCGATCACAAGATCGCTCACCGGATCATTTGTGTGGGTCCTGATCGGAAGACCCGCGGCCCGCACATCGCTCATGCACTGGGGATTACCTGCTTTGCCGATGGCGTAAATCTTGCCATCCCGCAGCGCTACGTCCGCCTTGACGATGCCCCACCAGTCCAGGATCAGCGCGCCGGTGATGACCGTGTCCGGGGTGCCTTGCTCACGGGACGAGGAGGCTTGGCCCATCGACTCGCGGATGACCTTGCCGCCGCCGAACACCACCTCGTTGCCGCTGCCGTGCTGGCCCCGGCTGTAATCCTCCTCCACCTCGATGCAGATGTCAGTGTCGGCGAGCCGGACTTGGTCGCCCTTCGTGGGGCCGAAGCTCTCGCAGTAGACTTGTCGGTCAATCGTCTTGACCGGGGCGGAGAACCCAACGGGTTGATCCGTGCCGTGAAGCCGTTTCAGGGAGTCGGGAAACTCCCGCGAATCACGCCCGGTTTCCTCACTCTTCATGCGTCTCCCCGTCAGTGTCAGAGCCACGCACGGCATCCCTGCCAACAGAAGCCGACTGAAAGGTCTCGACGTCGTCCGAGTCTTGCCCCTGCGCTGGGTACCAGACCCAGTTCTTGAGGCTTCCACGCGTGCTCAGCCCTGTTACCGTTCCCTCCCCGGCGAGCGCTACGAGGGGCACCTCGTAGGTGCATCCCGGTTCGAATCGCCACGCTGTCCCCGCCCGGATATCCAGTCGGTACCCGACGGTCAGTTTCCGTTTTTCTTCCTCGCTGACCGGATCCCCTTCTGCGTCAGCAAGAACCGCGAGACCGCCTGGCTCATGCACCGCTGGACCGACGTTCGCCGCGGTGCCGGACCCGGTGTTGGCATACCCGGAGTTGGCCTCGTAGAAGTGGAAGTGCGACCCTACCTGAATGGCGCGGGTTGCGAAGTTCTTGACCCACACCGTGCGCCGCCACGGCATACCCGCTGGGCGGGGCGGAGGCGGGACGGGTTCGTCGTTGAAGGATACGGGCTCGTCACCGGGGATCACTTCGCCGGGAACCATACTCAAACCGCCACCTCGTCCTGTTGGATGGGCTTTTGCAGCACGACCATCTTGGTGCCATCCGGAAATGTCGCTTCGACGGCGAGGTCACGCATCATCTCGGGCACTCCTCCCATGCATTCGCTGTGCCGCACCACCTTGGTGGCGCTGTCCATGAGTTGTGGAACGGTCTGACGGCCGGCTCGGGCTTCTTCCAGAATGTAAGCAGTGATGATCGCCATCGCCTCGGGGTAGTTGAGTTGAACCCCTTGGGAACGCCGCGTGCGAGCAAGCTGGGCGGCAACATGCACCAGCAACATTTCACGATCTTTCGGGGACAAACGCATGGAAGGCGCCTCCGCTCGAATCTGGTTCAGGCGCACGCGCGGACGCGTGCTGCGCTTCAGGAATGGTCAATCGGCTTGTAGGGACTTGCGCCCCAATCAGAGCGACACGCACGGGTATGTCTCAAAGCGCCGACACCGGCGCTGTGCAGTGTCGGTTTGTCGCCAGAGGAGCGGGGAGACACCATCACCACCGTCCGCGTCCGGTACAGCTGGATAAAGCCGCAACACTGAGGGCGTTCGATGGGCACAATTCGACCCTAGAGCAAGAGGGGGCAGCCCTTGCTCCGGCAGAAGCATGAAAGATCAACCCATTCGGGTGGTTACATGCTGCAACGCATGCCTCGAAACGGGGCATGGAAAGTCCGCCGACCAACAGCACCGTTCACCACGGTTCACCATGAATGAGTACGCTGAATGCCGTTGCCAGGAAACGACTTCCGATGCGATCGTGTGATGGTTGGAGATCATGTGCCGGATGATCTCGCAGAAGCGCATCGAGCTGGTGGTGTTGCCGCCGGGGCTTGTACGGCTTGCCAATTTCCCGGGCGCCTGCGGATAGATGACAAGCCGGAGGCGTATCTATCTCTCACACCGGAGATGCGCTGCGCCTAGTAGAAGTACTTCCATAGTGGACATTGGTTACCCGTTGATTTCCGTTGTTGGATTGGGCATTTTGCATGCTGACGGAGCCCGCGCCGGCCGACCATACGACGGTGATTGCGACAACCGTGACGCGCACTGATGAACAGGTGAGGGTCGAAGGAATCCGGGTTGAGAGCGGTTCGCTACGCGCTGGGTCGTAGCTTGTAGCGGATGGGCAGGTGTTTGAGGCCACCGATGAAATTGGTGGCGAACAGTTCGGGCCTGCCGGCGAGCTGGACACTGTCCAGCCGGGGCAGCAGCTCGGCAAAGAACGCGCGGGCTTCCATCTTCGCCAGGGCCGCGCCGAGGCAGTAGTGGACGCCGAAGCCGAAGGCCAGGTGCCGGTTTGGCGTACGGCGGATGTCGAAGCGGAATGGTTGTTCGAACAGGTCCTCGTCGCGGTTGGCTGAAGGGTAGGACAACAGCAGGGAGTCACCCTTGCGGATGGTGGTCCCACGCAGCACGTAGTCCTCGGTGGCCGTGCGCAGGAAGCATTTGATCGGTGTGACCCATCGGACCATTTCGTCGATCGCGGTAGGCAGGAGGGTGAGGTCGTCCTGGAGTTGCCGCAGCTGCTGGGGGTTCTCGATCAGGGCCTGCAGGCCGCCCGCGATCGTCGCGCTCGTGGTGTCGTGGCCCGCGGTGGCGATCAGGACGTAGTAGGAGGCCGCGTCGAACTCGGACAGCAATGCACCGTCGATCCGGGCGTTGGCGATGGCCGAGGCGAGGTCTGCGGTGGGGGTGGCCCGGCGGGCGGCCGTGAGCTCGTTGAAGTAGGTGAGCAGCTCCTGCTGGACGGCGACGAAGCCCTCTTCCCCTCGGCCGCAGTTGATCTCCTGGTCGGCGTTGCCCAACAGCTCCTTGGCCAGCGAGAGCAGCCTCGGGAAGTCCGATCTGGGCAAGCCGAGCAGGGAGAGGATGACGTCCAGCGGGTAGTGCACGGCGATGTCGATGACGAAGTCGCATTCGCCGTCGAATTCGAGCATCCGGTCGACGTAGTGCCGGGCGAGCTCGGTGACACGGGTCTCCAAGCGACGCAGCGCGCCTGGTCCGAACCAGTCGGTGCCGATGGCCCGGACCTGCCGGTGCTCGGCGCCGTCCATCGACACCAGCGTGCGGAAGTTCGTGCCCTGTGCGGCTGTCCGTTTTTCCATCGCGTCGGGGACCAGTATCGGGCGGGGCGCGTTGCGGAACAGGTCGGGCTGACGTTCGATCTCCATCACGTCGGCGTGCCGTGTGACAGCCCAGAACGGGCGGTACCCCGGCGCCTCGACCCTGTGCACGGGAGCTTCCCGCCGTAGTAGTGCCAGCGCCTTGTGTATTCGGTCGTCGTTCGCGTAGGCGGCGGGGTCGGCCAACGCCCGGCCCGCGCCCATTAATCTGATGTTCACGCCAGGGCACCCTGCCTCGTTTCGATGGCGACCCGAAACCTTACCGCGTCAATTCCGCGCACGGAAGGATTAGTCGGGGCAGCGGCGATATTTTCCCTTTTGTTCAGTTCCACTTGCCAAAAAGTGCAGTTTTGGTGTTCTTCGATTGTGGGTGACGGGAAGCGGCTGGTGTGGCGATGTAAAGTCGCGCCGTCGTGTGTGGACAATCCATACTGGATGTGGCAATGCGCAGAGTTCGAAGTGCGGGCGCCTGATGGCGTCGTATGAGCCTTCAGATCCGGAACAGCTGATAGCCGTCGTCGGATTGTCCTGCCGATTACCGCAAGCCGCGGATCCCCGCGGATTCTGGGATCTGCTCACCGGTGGCATGAGCGCGATCACCAGCGTTCCGCAGGACCGCTCGTACGCAGCCGCACGTTTCGACGCGGAACTGTCCGAGCGGGGGAGCCTGAGCACCGTTCGTGGTGGTTTCCTCACCGGGGTCGACCAGTTCGACGCCGCCTTCTTCGGGATCTCCCCTCGTGAAGCCGCCGAACTCGACCCCCGGCAGCGGCTCACGCTGGAGCTGGGCTGGGAAGCGTTGGAAGACGCCGGGATCGTCCCGGGTGCGCTGCGCGGTGAGCGGGTCGCCGTGTTCGTGGGCGCGATGGGGGACGACTACGCCACGTTGAGCTTCGCTGATGGCGGCTCCCAGATCGGTCACCACACGGCGACCGGTGTGCAGCGGAGCATGATCGCCAACCGTTTGTCGTACGTGCTCGGTGTGCACGGCCCGAGCCTGGTCGTCGACTCCGGTCAGTCGTCCTCCCTGGTTGCTGTTCACCTCGCCGTGGAGAGCCTGCGCCGCGGCGAGTCTTCGGCCGCCCTGGTCGGCGGGGTCACCCTGAACCTGGCTGCGGAGAGCATGGCCGCCGCGGCCAGATTCGGCGCGCTTTCGCCAGACGGGCTCTGCTTCACCTTCGATGCACGCGCGAACGGCTACGCGCGCGGTGAAGGCGGCGGTTTCGCCGTCCTCAAGCCGCTGCCCCTCGCGCTTGGCGATGGCGACGACATCTACTGCGTGATCCGCGGGACCGCCATGAACAACGACGGTGGCGGCGATGGGCTGACCGTTCCGAACGAGCGCGCCCAGCGGGCGGTGCTCGCGGAGGCGTACCGGCGCGCGGGAGTGGACCCGGCTGAGGTCCAGTACGTCGAGCTGCACGGCACCGGCACGAAGGTGGGGGACCCGATCGAGGCTGCCGCGCTCGGCGCAGTGCTGGGAGCCGGACGGTCCGCCGGCAACGCGCTCCTGGTCGGCTCGGCGAAGACCAACGTCGGGCATCTGGAGGGCGCGGCCGGGATCGTCGGACTGCTCAAGGCCGCGCTCGCCGTCAAACACCGCTGGCTCCCGGCGAGCCTCAACTACGAGCATCCGAACCCCGCCATCCGCTTCGACGACTGGAACATGCGGGTCGTGCGGTCGTCGCAGCAATGGCCGGAGTGCGACGGGCCAGTGCTAGCGGGGGTGTCATCGTTCGGGATGGGCGGCACCAACTGCCATGTCGTGCTCTCCGGTGCGCCCGAGCCGGTGCGGGAGCCCAGCCGGGACACCGGAACCGCCGAGGTCATCTGGACACTTTCGGCGAAGACACCGGCGGCGCTGCGCGCACAGACCGCGGCGCTGATCGAGCACGTCGAGGCCCATCCTGGCTTCCGGCCCGCTGAGCTGGCCTCTTCTCTCGCGACCACGCGAACCGCGTTCCAGCACCGCGTCGCGGTCGTCGGCGCCGACCGCGACGCACTGCTGGCCCGGCTACGGCCGTTCGCCCGCGGCGAGTACGCGGACGACGTGGTCGAGGGAATTGTTCTCGCCCAGCCCAAGGTCGCGTTCCTGTTCGCGGGCCAAGGCAGTCAGCGGGCCGGTATGGGCCGTGAGCTGCACGCCCGGTTCCCAGCGTTCGCCGCGGCCTTCGACGCCGTGTGCGCGCGGGTCGGTCTGGACGTGCTCTCCGCCGACGACGAGACGCTGGCGCGGACCGAAGTTGCCCAGCCCGCCTTGTTCGCGCTCGAGATCGCACTGTTCCGGCTGCTCGAGTCATGGGGGATCACTCCGGACTTCGTGGTGGGGCATTCGATCGGCGAAATCGCCGCCGCGCACGTCTGCGGTGTGCTGTCGCTCGACGATGCCTGCGCCATGGTGGTGGCGCGCGGCCGATTGATGCAGGCATTGCCCACCGGCGGCGCCATGATCGCAGTTCAAGCCTCTGAAGCCGAGGTAGTAACGCTGCTCGACGAACAGCCGGCGGTTTCGCTGGCGGCCGTCAACGGCCCTTCATCGGTGGTGCTCGCGGGAGCTGCAGTCGACGTCGAGCAGGTCGCTGCCACCTTGGCCGCCGCAGGGCGCTGGACCCGTCGGTTGCGGGTCAGCCACGCGTTCCACTCGGCGTTGATGGCCCCGATGCTTCACGAGTTCCGTCAGGTCGTGGCCGGATTGACCTTCGGCGAGGCGTCGATTCCGATGGTGTCCACTCTGACCGGTCAACCAGCCGGCGAGCTCTGGCGGACCCCCGGTTACTGGGTGCGGCATGCGCGCGGGACAGTGCGGTTCGCGGACGCGGTCAAGACACTGCGCGCCGATGGCACCGAACTGTTCGTCGAACTCGGGCCGGACGGGGTGCTCTCGGCGCTCACCAGGGACATCGTCGAAGACGAACCGGTCGGCGAGGTCGTCGCGGTTCCTTTGTTGCGTGCGGCCGGCAGCGAGGAGACCACGGTGCTGACCGCGCTGGCACAGCTGCATGTTCGCGGAGTCAGTCCGGAGTGGACGGCCTTGTTAGGGGACCACGGCCGCGTGCCGCTGCCGACCTACGCCTTCCAGCGGGAGAGCCATTGGCTGCCGGGCCGCGAGCCCGCTCCGGTGCGGCCTGAGGAGAATCCGGTCGAATCGCCCCGCTGGACCGGGGGAACCCTCGAACTGGTGCGTACCCGCCTGGCGACGGTGCTCGGGTACGCCGCTCCCGGCGGGATCGGGTCCGCGGAGACCTTCCGTGAGCTCGGCCTGGATTCGGTCACCGCGGTCGAGTTCCGCAAGGCACTGGCAACCGCGACCGGCCTGCGCCTGCCCACCGGCCTCATCTACTCCTACCCGACTCCGGGCGACCTCGCCCGTTACCTCGATGCCGAGCTCTCGGGCGCGGCGGACCCCGCGCGCCCGGCCGGGCGCGACATTCCCAGCGCCGAAGATCCCGTGGTGATCGTCGCGATGGGCTGCCGTTATCCGGGCGGAGTGAGCTCACCCGAGGAACTCTGGGACCTGCTGGCCGAAGGCGGTGAAGCGCTCGGCGAATTCCCGCTCGACCGAGGCTGGCAGCCCGATCCCGCGTACCCGGCTGTCGGCGGCTTCCTGCCCGGGATGGCGGAGTTCGACGCGGCCTTCTTCGGAATCTCACCGCGCGAGGCGACCGGGATGGACCCCCAGCAGCGACTCCTGCTGGAGGTGGCCTGGGAGACCTTGGAGCGGGCCGGGATTCTCCCGGAGTCGCTGCGTGGCACCCGGACCGGTGTGTTCGCCGGCTTGGGCCACAACGGTTACGCGGGCAGCGCCGAGACGGGCAGCGTCACCAGCGTCGCCTCTGGCCGCGTCGCCTACATCTTCGGCCTCGAAGGCCCGGCTGTCACGGTCGACACGGCGTGCTCGTCGTCGCTGGTCGCGCTGCACCTCGCCGCGCAGGCTGTGCGGTCCGGAGAGTGTGAGCTGGCGCTGGCCGGCGGGGTCACGCTCATGGCGACCCCGGAGATCTTCGCTGACTTCGCCCGGCAGCAGGGTCTCGCCGCGGACGGCCGTTGCAAGGCGTTCTCCGCCGGCGCGGACGGCACCGGCTTCGCCGAGGGCGTCGGCCTGCTCCTCGTGGAGCGTCTCAGCGACGCGCGTCGCAACCGGCACCCGGTGCTGGCCGTGGTGCGCGGCACCGCGATCAATTCCGACGGCGCATCCAACGGTCTGACCGCGCCCAATGGGCTTTCCCAACAGAAGGTGATCCGTCAGGCACTGCTCTCCGCCGGACTGGCGGCCACCGATATTGATGTCGTCGAGGCACACGGCACAGGTACGCGTCTGGGCGACCCGATCGAAGCCGAGGCCGTGCTGGCGACCTACGGCCGGGATCGCGCGGACCGGCCGGTGCGACTGGGCTCGGTGAAGTCGAACCTCGGGCACACTCAGGCCGCGGCCGGGGTCGCCGGGGTCATCAAGATGGTTCTTTCGATGCGCCACGGAATCCTCCCGCGCACACTGCATGCGGACGAGCCGTCGCCGTTCGTAGACTGGTCTGGCGGGTCAGTCTCGCTGCTGACCGAGAACGTCCAGTGGCCGGCCACGGGCCGTCCGAGGCGGGCTGCGGTGTCCTCGTTCGGGATCAGCGGCACAAACGCGCACGCCGTCTTGGAACAAGCTCCCGTCACGAACCTCGCCGAGCAGCCGGTTTCGGAGGTAGAGCAAGGTGTCACGGCATGGGTGCTGTCGGCGAGAACCAGGGCAGGAGTCCGTTCGCAGGCGGCCCGATTGCTGTCTCATCTGAACGAGAACGCGTCGCTTGGACTTTCTGACATCGGTTGTTCGCTGGCCACCTCGCGGACTTCCTTCACGCACCGCGCGGCGGTGGTCGGCGGGGACCGCGCCGGACTGATCGCCGCGCTCAGCGCTCTGGCTCAGGGCGCCCCGGCAGCCGGAGTGGTCGAAGGTATGGCACGAGAGGGTGCCAGAATGGCGCTGCTGTTCGGCGGCCAGGAAAGTCAGCGCCTGGGCGTGGGGCAGGAGCTGCACGCTCGGTTCCCGGTTTTCGCCGAGGCCTTCGACGCCGTCGCCGCGCGCCTGGGAACGGCACTGCCCGGTGGCAAAGACTCGTTGGCGCGCAACGGCTTCACCCAACCCGCGTTGTTCGCGCTCGAAGTCGCCTTGTTCAGGTTGCTGGAGTCGTGGGGGATCGCGCCGGATTTCGTGGCAGGCCATTCGATCGGTGAGATCGCGGCCGCCCACACCTGTGGTGTGCTGTCTCTCGAGGACGCTTGCGTACTGGTGGCCGCCCGTGACCGGTTGATGCGGGCGTTGCCGTCTGGTGGCGCGGTGGTGGGGGTTGAGGCCTCGGAGGAGGAGATTTCGCCCTTACCGGAGGGCGCTTCGCCGGACCCGGTACTGGGAGAGTTCCGCACCACCGTCGAAGGCCTCGAGTTCCGACGACCGTCGATCGCAGCGGTGTCTGCGGTGACCGGCGCGCTGGTGACCGACGAGTGGAGCACGCCGGAGTACTGGGTGCGCCAGGCGCGGGAGACGGTGCGGTTCGCCGACAGCCTGCGCGCTCTCGAAGCGGCCGGTGTCACCACGTTCGTCGAGCTGGGATCCGGCGGCGGGCTATCGGCCATGGTCCGGGACGCCCTCGTCGACGCGGTGGCCGTTGTGGTGCTGCACGAGGACCGGGGCGAGGAAGAGGCCGTGGTCAGCGCGCTGTCCTGGATGCACACCGTCGGCGTGCCCGTGGCGTGGAGTGCTTTCTTCGCCGGCTGCCACCGCGTCGACCTGCCGACCTACGCCTTTCAGCGCGAGCGCTACTGGGCGGCGAGGCAGCCTCACGACGTAGTTTCGCTGGGGCTGCGGCCCGCGGATCACCCGCTGCTCGGCGCCGGTGTGGACATGCCCGAAAGCGGGGGGTACGTGTTCACCGGCACCCTGTCGATGGGAGCACTGCCGTGGCTGGCCGACCATGTCGTCGGTGGTTCGGTGCTGTTGCCGGGCACCGCTTTCCTGGAGCTGGCCGTCCTAGCCGGCGACGAGACCGGGTGCGATCGGATCGAGGAACTCGTCCTGGAAGCGCCGCTGATCTTCACCGGGCCGGACGAGGTCGGCGTGCAGGTCGTGGTCGGTGGTGTCGAAGCCGCGGGCGGCCGGTCGCTCGGGGTGTACTCGCGGTCCGGGATCGACGGACCGTGGGTTCGTCACGCCACCGGTGTGCTGGGCGTGCGCGATGCGACGACGGCCGAGACTGTGCAATGGCCGCCAGCTGGAGCCGTACCCGTGAGCCTGGAAGGGTTCTACGAGCATTGTTCCGAGGACGGGTTCGACTACGGCCCGGCGTTCCAGGGGCTGAAAGCGGTGTGGCGGCGAGGCGACGAGGTCTTTGCCGAGATTGCCGCCGCGACTGACTCGGACGCCTACCGGCTGCATCCCGCTGTGCTCGATCCGGTGGTGCAGGCGACCAGATTTCTCGGTATCGACGAGCCAGGAGTCGGCCGGGTGCCGTTCTCCTGGAGCGGGTTCTCCCTGCATGCCGCCGGCGCTTCAGCGGCGAGGGTCCGGCTGGTCCGGACCGGAGCGGACACGGTGTCCTTCACCATCGCAGATGCCTCCGGTCTGCCAGTGGCTTCCGCTGACTCCCTCGTCCTGCGGCGAATGTCGCCGGTCGACGTCTCCGGTGCGCGTGACGCCCTGTTCAGACTTGACTGGTCGCCGCTGGCCGGCCCTCTCGGAGACGCGGCCTTCGTCGAGCTGGACACCCTCGAGACCGACGCACCGGTGCCCGCCACGGTCGTGGCCAGAGTGCTTCCCCCGACCATCACCTCGGTGCCGGCGGCGGTACGCGAGGTAACCACGGCGGTGCTGGAGCTGCTTCAGAACTGGCTGGGGGACAACCGCTTCGATGACTCCCGATTGGCCGTGGTAACCAGGCACGCCGACCGAGACCCCGCGCTCGGCGCCGCCCAAGGTCTGGTGCGATCGGCGCAGTCGGAACACCCGGGCCGGTTCGTGCTGGTCGACCTCGACGACGAACCGGCGTCCGAGGTCGCGTTGTCATTGGCGTTGGCCTCCGGTGAGCCCCAGCTCACGGTGCGGGAGGGAGAGGTCTTCGTCGGCCGGTTGGCAAGGTTCGCCGTTGCGCCCGCTGCGCGGCCGTGGAACGCCGATGACCACGTGCTGATCACTGGTGGGACCGGCGGCCTAGGCGCGCTGCTGGCCCGCCACCTGGTGTCCGGAGGTGGTGTGCGGCGCTTGTTGCTGCTCAGCCGCCGCGGCGAGGCCGCCGACGGTGCGACCGAACTGGTCGCGGAGTTGGCCGCGCGTGGTGCTGAAGTTCGGGTGGTGGCCTGCGACGTCGCCGACCGCGGCGCGTTGGCTGAGGTGCTCGGGTCGGTTCCGGTTGAGCATCCGCTGACCGCGGTGATCCACGCCGCGGGGGTGCTCGACGACGGCGTGCTCAGCGCGCTGACTCCGGAGCGGTTCGACGCGGTACTGGGGCCGAAGGTCGACGCCGCCTGGCATCTGCACGAGCTCACAAAGGGCATGGAGCCCTCCGCGTTCGTCGTTTTCTCCTCTGTAGCCGGGATCTTCGGCAACCCCGGGCAGAGCAACTACGCCGCCGCGAACGCTGCCCTGGACGCGTTGACCCGCTATCGACGTTCGCTCGGGCTCCCCGCGCTGTCACTGGCCTGGGGCGCCTGGGAGCTGCCGGGCCTGGCACGCGAGGGCATGTCGTCCCAGGCGCACCGGCGGCGGATGACGCGCGCCGGGCTGTTGCCGCTTTCCGCTGAGCTGGGGCTGTCCCTGTTCGACGCGCTGGTCGGTTCGGCCGAAGGAACCGTCGTGCCGGTACCGCTGGACTTCGCACGCCTGCGGAGTTCCGGCGAGATCCCATTCGTGCTGCGAGGCCTGGTAAGCGGGACTGTGCGCCGCGCCGCCGCGAGCGCGATGGCGACACCGCTGGCCGGGCAGCTCCGCGAGTTGCCCGACGGCGAGCGCGGTGACGCCGTCGTAGCGTTGGTGCGCGACCGGATCGCCGCTGTGCTGGGTCACACTGGCGCGGACGCGATCGACCCCGCGCTGCCCTTTATCGAACTGGGCGTCGATTCCCTCACCGCGGTGGAACTGCGCACCGTGCTGGCCACGGCGACGGGGGTCCGGTTGCCTGCGACGTTGGTGTTCGATTATCCGACACCGCTTGTGTTGGCGGAGTTTTTGTTGTCTGAGTTGGTGGGTGGGAGTTCTCCGGGAGTGGTGTCCACGGCGGTGGGTGTGCCGGTGTCGGATGATCCGGTTGTGATCGTGGGTATGGCGTGTCGTTATCCCGGTGGTGTCGGTTCGCCGG
>NZ_JBSFLZ010000052.1:0-42896 GCF_053599315.1 Saccharopolyspora sp. NPDC000995 | reverse complement strand
AGTTCGATGAGCGACGGTTTCGCGATCGTGCTGGGTGTTGTCCTGTTGCTGCTCAACGCGTTCTTCGTGGGCGCGGAGTTCTCCCTGCTGTCCTCCCGCCGGGACCGGCTGGAAGCACTGCTGGTCCAAGGCAAAACCCGCGCCCGGGTGGTGATCAAAGCCAGCCAGGAAGGCTCGCTGATGCTCACCAGCGCCCAACTCGACCACGCCATGACCTCCCTACGCCGCGCGGGCAGCCACCTCGCCACCGCAACCGACACCACCGGCCAACCCATCGACATCGTCGCCCTCGAAGACCTCGTCGAGGAATACGTCGGCACCGTCCGCGACGCCACCCACGTCGAGTGATCCGAACAACCCGGCGATAGGTGGTGCGGCCGTGCACGTCGACAGACATGCCCGGCCGCACCACCGGCGGCCTAGAGACCGCCGGGGACGTTCCCGCCAGGGCCCTGACCCGGCCGGGTTCTCGAGGGGCCGGGTTGGTGCGGCCGGGCCTACGCTGAGCCCGTGCGGCTGTCTGAAGTGCTGAAACGGTTGCTCGTCGGCCGACCGGTGCGCAGTGATCGGCTAGGGGAGACGCTGTTGCCGAAGCGGCTGGCGCTGCCGATCTTCGCCAGCGACCCGCTGTCCTCGGTCACCTACGCCACCCAGGAAATCCTGCTCGTGCTGTCGCTGGGCGGGCTGGTGTTCCTGCACCTGACGCCCTGGGTCGGGCTCGCGGTGGTGGTGCTGCTGGCCGTCGTGGTGGCGTCCTACCGACAGGTGGTGCACGCCTATCCCAGCGGCGGCGGATCGTACGAAGTCGTCTCGGAGAACCTGGGTTCGTCGGCGAGCCTGGTGGTGGCCAGTGCCCTGCTGGTGGACTACGTGATGACCGTGGCGGTGTCGGTCGCGGCCGGGGTGGACAACATCATCTCCGCGGTGCCGGAGCTGAACCGGTACCGGGTGGGGATAAACCTGCTGTTCATCGTCGTGCTGATGGCGATCAACCTCCGCGGCGTGCGGGAGTCCGGCCGGGCCTTCGCGGTGCCGACCTACCTGTTCGTCGCCGGGGTCATGCTGATGATCGTCGTCGGGCTGGTGCGGACCGCAGTGGGCGCGCCCCCGGTGGCCGAGAGCGCCGGGTACGACATCCAGCCCGAGCAGGTCGGGCTGACCGGGCTCGCGCTGGCGCTGTTGGTGCTGCGCGCGTTCTCGTCGGGTTGCACCGCGTTGACCGGGGTCGAGGCGATCTCCAATGGTGTGCCCGCCTTCCGCCGCCCGAAGGCCGTCAACGCCGGCCGCACGATGCTGGCGATGGGCACCATCGCGATCGTCATGTTCGGCGGCGTGACGGTGCTGGCGATGATCTCCCAGGTCCACGTCGCGGAGAGCACTTGCGACCTGGTCGGCTTCGCGGGCAACTGCGAGACCGATCCGCAGCGGACCGTGATCGCCCAGATCGCCGCCGCGGTCTTCGGCGGCGACAACACCTTCCTGTTCTACTACCTGCAGGCCAGTGCGGCGCTGATCCTGATTCTGGCCGCCAACACGGCGTACAACGGGTTTCCGCTGCTGGCGTCGATCCTGGCCCAGGACCGTTACCTGCCGCGGCAGCTGCACACCCGGGGCGACCGGCTGACGTTCTCCAACGGCATCGTGCTGCTCTCGGTCATTGCCGGTGCGCTGATCTACGTCTACGAGGGATCTGTGACCGGGCTGATTCAGCTCTACATCCTGGGCGTGTTCACCTCGTTCACCCTCAGCCAGATCGGCATGGTGCGGCACTGGAACCAGGAGCTGCCCACGGCGACCGATCCCGCGCAGCGGCGGAAGATCCACCGGTCCCGGCTGATCAACGGGTTCGGTGCGGGCATGACGGCGGTGGTGCTGGTGGTCGTGCTGGTCACAAAGTTCACCCACGGCGCCTACCTGGTGGTGATTGCGATACCTGTGCTGTACGTGCTGATGCGGTCGATCTCCCGGCACTACCGCCAGGTCCGCGAGGAACTTCGGCTGGACGAGGAACCCGCCACGTTGCCCAGCCGGGTGCACGCGATCGTGCTGGTGTCGACGCTGCACAAGCCCACGGTGCGGGCGCTGAACTTCGCCCGCGCCGCCCGTCCGGACACGCTGATGGCGGTCACGATCAACGTCGACGACGCGGAAACCCGCGCACTGCAGCAGCAGTGGGAGGAGCGGGACATCGGTGTGCCGCTGAAGGTGGTCGAGTCGCCGTATCGGGAGATCACCAAGCCGATCGTCGACTACGTCAAGCACATCCGGCGCACCAGCCCGCGCGACGTCGTGTGCGTCTACATCCCGGAGTACGTGGTCGGGCACTGGTGGGAGAACCTGTTGCACAACCAGAGCGCACTGCGCCTCAAGGGCCGGTTGCTGTTCGTGCCGGGGGTGATGGTCACCAGCGTCCCCTGGCAGCTGCACTCCAGCACGATCCGCCACCCGGACCGGGAGGCGCACAGCCCCGGTGAGGTTCGGCGCGGTATCAGCCGCACCTTCCGCTCCGGCCCCGAGCGCCGGTGACGGTTTTCGGCGGTTCGCTGTTGTTGGTTGGGCAACGGTTTCCCGGGCCGTCCTAGGGCCGCCGCGACTCGCCGCGCTTGCGCGCCTGAGCCCAGCGCAAGGCGTTGTTGATCAGCCGTAGGACCTTGCGCGCGGCCGGGTTCTGAGTGAGAACGTGCTGCTGGTAGCGCCAAGGCGGCTGTAAGCTGTTCCGGGCGGACATCGCGTAGCAGAAGTCCACGGCATTGCGATCCGTGTAGAAGTCGGCGTTCTCGAACCACGCCATGCTGGTGCGCGCCGAGGACTGCGCTATGTGCAGCGCGGCGTGGCCTTCCAGGTCGAACTCCTTGAGCGCCATGGCGATCTGCTCGCACTCCAGCAGTTTCTGCGCGAGCACGACCGCATCGCTGATGGCCAGCCTGGTGCCGGAGCCGAGCGTGAAGTGCGTGGTGTGCGCGGCGTCGCCGATCAGGATCACGTTGTCGCGCCGCCAGGTCTCGTTGTAGACCTGCGTGAAACGATGCCACGACGCGGGTTTTCCCCGAGAGCGGCTGATCAGAGAGTGCCCGGCCAGAGGCTTGTCGAAGATGTCCTCCAGCAGCCGCATGCTCTCGTCGGCGCCGAGCTGGTCCAGGCCGAGCCCGTACCAGGTTTCCTCCTTGCATTCGACGATGAAGGTGCTGATCCCGGCGCTGGAAGGGTAGGCGTGGAACCAGATCCAGCCCTGCGGGGTCTCCTCGAAGTCGAAGGTGAACTTGTCGAAGACCCGGTCCGTGCCCAGCCAGATGTAGGGGTTGCGACCCTGGGACACGTCCGTGCCGAACTCGTCGGCGTACTGCTGCCGGATCCGGCTGTTGGCGCCGTCGGCCACCACGATCAGATCCGCATCGGAGAAATCCGACAGGTCCTCCACTGCCCGCTCGTACTGGATGTCCACCCCAAGCATCGCGGCCCGATCGGCGAGTATCTCCAGCAGCCGCGCACGGTTCATGCTGTAGCCGTATCCGCTGAGGTAGGCGTGTTCGGTGCCGCGCAGCGAGACGACCTGTTCCTGCCAGAGCGTCGATGCGGCGCGGATCCGCTCGGCGCTCTCCCGGTCGTTGCGGTACAGCATGTCCAGCAGGTCGTCCCAGTACACGACGCCCCAGCCGTAGGTGGCGCCCGGCGGATCGCGTTCGATCACCGTGATGTCGTTGCCGGCATCGCGGAGCTTCGCCGAGATGGCCAAGTAGAGGCCAGCCGGTCCGGCCCCGATGCACACGATCTTCATGAGCGTCTCCCCCAAGTGGCGGAACGAGCGGTTGGGCCCGTGTCCCCGTGCCGAATGCCCCGTGAGCAGAACGGACCAGCATCAGAGTGGGTTCGGGTAGGTCCCGGTTGTACCCCGGCTGGACGTTGGTCGCACCTGGCACACGTCCACCTCAACGTTTCCACGTCATCGCGTTGACAGGGCTAGGGCCTTTGGGCCTGAATCACAAGACCGCGAGCGCTTCGGGCTGCTGCTGCGAACCGAAGGACGACACTGCCCGGGCTCAGTCCGCGTGCAGTCCGACGACCCGCACGCCGTAGGCGGGAGGCGAGATGTTGGAAAGTCTCCACCGGTTTCGAGGTGGCGCCGTGGACATCCGCTCCGTAGCGGATTCGCCAAGTCTTCCTGGTCGTGCTGGCTGGCGAGCTAGGCGAACCGTTGTCGTCGTCCGTGCGGCAGCACGTCGGCGAACATCTGAGGATCGTCGACCCGTGATCGGCCGTTCGACACCGGCGATCTCGGCTAGCGCCGCGTAGATTCGGTGCGTGTCCTCCGGATTGACGCGTGCGTTGCGACTACCTGCGGCTGACCTCTCGGCCGTGGGCGGCCAATGCGTAGATCACGATCACGTCGAGCACGATAACGACCGCCGACCAAAGCGGATACGCCGTGAAGAAGGCGAGGTTGGCCAGCACGCTGATCACCGCCATGACGATGGCCACGGCACGTGCCCAGGTGCGACCGCCGAACAGCCCGATTCCGGTGAGGACGAGCACGGCACCCGTGATCAGGAAGCTCCAGCCGACCCCGGCGTAGCTGATCTGGACCGCGCCTGCCGGGATCACATACGTCGTGCCGGAGCGGGCGAACGCGATCAACCCGTTGATCACCTGGACGATTCCGGCCAGCAGCAGGACGACGGCCGCGAAATACACCCATCCCACCCAGCCGGTGTGCATCCGTCGTGCTCCGTGCGTTGTCATGTCGCCACCCCTCCGCTCGCCCGGACTGCTCGGATCAGCGGGCCGACCAGGCATGTGCTCTGCCAGTAAGTCACCGTGCGGGAGCTGGAGCTGCCGGTTCCAGGGGCGAAAGGCCCCGGCTCGCAGATCGGGGACGGCGCAGAGTTGTTGTGCCGGGAATCTGGCCCGATGCCGAGATGCCGAGATGTCGTGCGCCCCCGCCTCCTGTGGCGCGGTCAAAATTATCCGCTGCCACCACCGATCCGATCAGCGTCGCGATTCTGGTCCTCGTCGGCTTGTCGGGCTCAAGCGCCGTCCGTGTCGGCCAGGCTCCGGGTGCTGGTGAAGCTGGTCATCCATGAAGGGGCGGGGCCGGTCAAGGCTGTTTGTGCCCCGCGGTTGTGGAGTGTTTTCGCGGTTTCCGGCTGGGTGTGGGAGTGCGCGGTTGAGATGTCGGCGTCAGGGCTGGCCGTGGGGCCACCCCGTCAGGGGCTTGGCCTTGACGCCGACACCTTGCGCGCGATCGTTGTTCACGTCGGGAACCCGAGGTCCGGCGGTGGTTGTCTTTGTTCGTGGTGGGGTCGTGTTCACCAGGGTTCCGGGGCCGGTGCCGGAAGGGTGGCCGGCGAGTGGGGTCAATCGGGGAGGGCGGCCACGCCATCCCGCGGGGTGGGACCAGACCAGCGGCGATTACGCACCCGATCACGTCCGGCCTGCTCACGCCGCCTCGGCTGCCGGGCGGGCCAGGGCACGGATGTGCCTGTCGCGCAGCCCGTAGTAGACGAGCGTGAGCATTCCGGTCGCCTAGCCGGCACAGTTGTCGCCCAGCGGGGGAAGTACGCCGAGTGCTCCGGAGCCACCACCGCCACTCGCGTCGGAAAGTCGTGGTGGCGCAGGTATCGGCCGGCGAGTTCGCGCCCGTGCTTGTACCAAGGACGATCCACGCCGGCGGTGGCCCGTCACGTCCCGGAGGATTTCGGCGGCAAGGCCGTAGGAGCGGTCAGGGATTCGTGAATCGATCGTTTCCGCGATGTCGGTGAAGTGGTCGAGGTAGTGGTCGGCGCTGTCGTCGGCAAGAGCTTGCGCCCGGTATGCACCGGTCGGCACACCGTCGGGTGGCGCGGGTCAGTCCCAGTAGGCCGCGGCCCGCTTGTGGAGTAGTTCTCGGTACTGGCGCGTGGTGTTCTCATACAGCTCGCCTGTTCCCCAATCAACGATCACGCCGTACCGCCTGATCGAATCGAGCATGTCCAGCTCGCCCGTGCGATACCGGTGGGCCACTACGTGCGGGTCCGCCTCCAACCAGCCCCGCCGATCGGCGGCGATGGACCTCCGGAGCTCCTCGGTGGCGGCGCTGTCCACGGCGTACCGGTCCAACTCGGGGTCGATAGGTTCGACGACGACGCCGTAATCCTTGGCAGCACGCTCGATCGAGACGTACCCGTCGATCACGTCTTCGACCACGAGAGCGGGATCGCGGGTGAGCGGGTCCCCGTGGCCGCCACCACCGGCCGATGGCCGGGTGAACGCATCACCGGGCTCGATCGCGACGTTAGAGAACGTGGCGCCGAGGAATCGTTCGTCCTCGGTGCCCTTGTTCAGCCAGACGCCGTGCGGCAGTGAGGGCAGGCCACCGGCGATGCCCCAGGTGATCGACCGCGCGCGGTCGCAGCAGTACGACATCACGGTGCTCTCGCAGTCGGTGAGCACGCC
This sequence comes from Saccharopolyspora sp. NPDC000995, assembly GCF_053599315.1. Classification (NCBI taxonomy): domain Bacteria; kingdom Bacillati; phylum Actinomycetota; class Actinomycetes; order Pseudonocardiales; family Pseudonocardiaceae; genus Saccharopolyspora; species Saccharopolyspora sp. NPDC000995. The sequence goes on along the minus strand of NZ_JBSFLZ010000052.1, from coordinate 36,467 downwards.
GCCCTTCTCCAACCCGCAGCCGCCGCGATGGCGTCCCGGTCCGCCGGAGTCCGTCACGATGGTGTGCTCGGTGGTCAGCACGGGGGAGAGCCGTTCCTGGCCTTCGACCGGCTGCACTGCGAGGCCTGGCCCGAAAACGGGCGCCGTCGCTCCCGATCCGTCCTTGGTTGATCGGCCGCCCCAGCCGCCAGCCATCCAGTCGTACCACATGAAGTAGGGGCGGTCTTGCGTGCGGCCGTCCTTGCCGCCGATCAGCAGGTATTCGAGGTTGAACGCGCAAGCCATGGCACGCTCGGGCATGACCTGCGACCAGATCTCGAACAGCGCGTTCATCAGCTTCTCGTAGGGGCCGGAGCAGAATCCGGTGACTGCGGTTGGCCAGCTGGCGTTGACGACGGTGCCCTCGGGGCCGAGTTCGGCGTGCACCACCCGGTACAGCCCGGAGTTTAGCGGCACGTCGGGGAAGAACGTCTTGGTTCCGGCGTAAAGCGCCGAATGAGTTGTGCCGTAACCGGAATTGAGGAACGTGGACACGGCCGGGGCGCTGCCGGACAGGTCGTAGTGGATGCCGTCGTCGTCGATGCGCATCTTGACCGAGATCGGCACCAGCCCCTCCGGCTTGCTGGGGTCGGCGTCGAGGTAGTCGACCGTTTCCCATTCGCCTTTGGGGAGTTCGGCCAGCTTGAGGCGTACGATGCGTTCGACGTAGTCCTGGACGCCGCCCATAGCTGCCACGACGGTGTCCCTGCCGTAGCGCTCGACCAGGCGGAGGATTTCGCGCTCGCACACCGCCGTGGCTTCGGCCTGCGCGTTCAGATCGCCCATGCAGCTGTACGGCGATCTCGTGTTGGACACCAGCAGCTGCGCCACGTCGCGGAGCTGGCGTCCCCGGTGCCACACCCGGACCGGGGTGATGCGGAGCCCTTCGCTGAAGTGCTCCTTCGCGTTCACGTCGAAGGAACCGGGGACGTTGCCGCCGATGTCGGCCCAGTGGCCCTTGTTCTGGGCGAACCCGATGATCTCCGCTCCCACGAAGATCGGCCGGATGAAGCTCACGTCGTTGAAATGCGTGCCGCCTCGGTACGGGTCGTTCACCGCGAAGACGTCACCGGGATTGATGTCGTCGCCGAACTCCTCCAGGACTGCCTTGCACTGGAAGTGCAGCGTGCCCACGTGCACGGCGATGTCGGCGCTGCCTTGCATCACGGTGTTGCCGTCGGCGTCGCACAGCGCGGAGGAGAAGTCGCGCGCGTAGATCACGAAGGAGTAGCAGGTGCGCATGATCTGCTCGCTCATCAGGTCGACTGCGGTGGCGAAGGCATTCTTCAGCACCTCGAAGGTCACCGGGTCGAGGCCTGCGGGGGTCACCGCGCCGGATGGCGCCGGCCGCTGGTCGGTCGTCATGGTTCAGGCCTCCATCAGGTGGATGCGGATGTTCAACCATTCGTCGATTTCGACCCGGGCACCCGGCGGTACGACTGTGGTGGAGTCCAACTGCTCGATGACCGCGGGTCCGGTGAGCCGGCACCCGGCGGGCAACGCGGCTCGGTCGTGGACGGGTGTGTCGACCCATCCCTGCCCTTCGAAGTACACCTTGCGGTTCTGCTGCGCTGTCGGCGCTGCACCTGGCGTGACCTCGTGCGGAGCGACCACCGGTTTGGGCGTGACGCCGATCGCGGTCAGCCCGAGTTGGTAGATCTGCACCGGCGTCTCGTCCCTGCGGAACGAGTACTCCCGCTCGTGCTGCTCGTGGAACAACTCGATCGCCTCGTGGAGGGCATCGGGCCCGCTGCCGCACTTCACGGTCAGGGACCGCCATTGGCCCAGGTAGCGCATCGAGACGGTGCGCTGCAGAACGCCGTCCTCGGCGTTGACGCCCTCGTGCCGCAGCCGGGCCGATGCCTCGGCTTCCAAACCGGCGAACGCGTTCTCGAACTCCTCGACGTCGGCCTCGTCGCCAACGGCGTCGAACATTGCCGACAGGTCGTGGCGGATGTCGACCAGCAGGCACCCGAGCGCCGACGTCACACCCGGGTTCGGCGGGACGACGACGGTCGGGATGTTGAGCTCGCGCGCCACCTCGGCACCGTGCAACCCGCCCGCACCGCCGAAGGCGATCAGGGCGAAGTCGCGGGGGTCGTAGCCGCGCCGGATCGAGATCAGGCGGACCGCGTCGGCCATGTTGGCGTTGGCGACCCGGAGGACGGCGCTCGCTGCCTCCTCGATGGTGAGCCCGAGCGGCCGGGCCACCTGGTCGCGGAGGGCGTTCTCGGCCAGTTCCGGGGACAGCAGCTTCGCTCCGCCCGCCAGGGCGGTGCCGAGGCGGCTGAGCACCAGGTTCGCATCCGAGTTGGTGGGCTCGGTGCCGCCCGTGCCATAACACGCCGGGCCGGGCGAGGCGCCGGCCGACTGTGGGCCGTTGCGCAGGGAGCCGGCATCGTCGATGTGGGCGATGGAGCCGCCGCCAGCGCCGATGGTCAGCACTTCGATCGACGGGAAGATGATCGGGTACCCATACTCGACCGACCACTCCTTGGTTACCCGCAGCTCACCGCCGTGCACCATGGCGATGTCGGTGCTGGTGCCGCCCATGTCCAAGCCGATGGCGTTGCCGTAGCCGCACTGGGCTGCGACGTGCCGGGCGGCGATGGCCCCCGCGGCGATGCCCGAGGCGGCCAGGCGGACCGGGTACCGCTCCACCATGCGCGGGGTCATCGACCCGCCACCGGAGTGCAGCAGCAACAGGTCTCCGCGATAACCACCCGCGCTCAGCTCTTCGGCCAGCCGGTTGACGTAGCCGCTGACGAGCGGCGCGAGGACGGCATTCGCGACCGTGGTGTTGAACCGGTCGTGCTCGAAAATCTCCGGGAGGATCTCCGCGCTGGTGGAGATCGCGACCCCCGGCAGTTCCTCTTCGAGGATCTCCCGCATCCGGATCTCGTGGGCGGGATTGGCGTAGGAGTTGACGAAGCAGACGGCCACGGTCCGCGACCCGCGCTTGCGGAGCAACGCCGCCACGCGCCGCGCCTCGGTCTCGTCGAGCGGTTTCACGACGTGGCCCGCGTAGTCGATGCGTTCGGTGACCTCGAAGCGATCCCGGCGGCGGATGTAGGGCGGGGACACGTCGTAGTAGGCGTCCCACAGGTCGTCCTTGGTCCCGTCGCGGATTTCGATCACGTCCCGGAAACCGGTCGTCGTGACCATTGCGGCGGGCTGGAATTTCCTGGTGATCAGCGCATTGGTGGCGACCGTCGTCCCGTGCGAGAACAGCGACACCTCGGAGAGGTCGATGCCGCCGCGTTCGACACCGCTGAGCACGGCGCGCATCGGGTCGTCCGGGGTGGACGGGACCTTGGTGACTCGGATGCTTCGGGCGTCCTCGTCGAACACGCACACGTCGGTGAACGTGCCGCCGACGTCGACGGCCACACGCTGTTTGGCCATGGGGAGGTCTCCTTGAAAGTCGTGCGGGTCTGGCTGGTATCCGCCGCCGGCTGCGGTTGGAAAAGAAGGTTGCCCCACGCTGTAGGCGCTGTCACTGTGAGAATTACAAATGCCGGGAAATTGATCTGTCCTGTCGCACAGTTCTTGTTGTTCGGGGCGCGGAGAGGAGGCAGATGAGCACCGATAGCCGCGGCGGCTGGCCGCAGCTGACTCTGCGCGACCTCGTCGACGAGCCGAGCCTGCAGCTGACCGTGGAGGAACCCGGCGACCTCTCGGCGGTGGTCCGCTCTGCGCACTCGATCGAGATCGCCGACGCCGTGAGTTGGCTGCGCCCGCGCTCGATCGTGCTCACCACCGGCCTGCAGTTCGCGGCCGCCCTGCTGTTCGGCACGGGCGTCCACTTCGATCAGGTTCCGCGAGCTCTCCGTGCCGGCGCGCGGGAGCGGAACTTCCCGCTGCTGAGCGTGGGAGGCGGGAGCCGGTTCGCCGCCATCGAGGACTTCATCAACCGCGGCGCGCTGTCCGCGGAGACCTACCTGCTGAAGCGGGCGGTCTGGCTGCAGAACGACCTGCTGCACGCGTTGTCGGCGGCAGACCCGGTGAGCGCACTCGTGGTACGGCTCGGCACGCTGTGCAAAGGGGCAGCTGTCCTCTACGAGGGCGCGGGGCGGATCGTCGCCTCGACCGGCCACGGGCCCCTGCGGCTGGTTTGGGAGGAGATCAGCGCGCGCGAGCCGGGACCGCAGCGCTTCGTGGTCGGGCAGTGGATGGTCGCCACCCGGCCGTTCCGCCTCCGGGGATCCGGCTTCCAGTTGGCGGTGGCGTCGCGGAACAGGTCGCTGCTCGACGACATCAGCCCAGAACTGCTGGAAACGGCGGAACGGGTGCTCGCGGCGGCCAACGCCTCGCGGTCACTGGTGATCAGCCAAGAGCGAGCGGAGGCCGCCCGAATCGTGTCGGCGCTGCGCGGTGGCGTGACCACCTCGCAGGTGCGCCAGACCTGGGACCGATTGCGGGCGTTCGGATTTCGGGTCGGTGATGCTCTCCGCGTCGTGGCCGCGAGCCCGATCAGTGACCGGGCCGCACGAGGGTCGACGACCACCGCCGAAGCCCTTCTAGAAGCGGCCGAGGCCGAGGGCGTGCCGCTGGTCCTGTCCGACGACCGCGACGCCCAAGACCCGACGACCGGCCTGACGGCCGTCATCGCGGAGCGAGACGCCGCGGCTGCCTGGCTCGGGGTGCTCGCGCGCACCCACCTGGTCGGGTTGAGCGGTGCCTTCAGCGATCTCACGGTGGCGAGCCGATACGCGCACGAGGCCGAGACGGCTTGGCACCTTGCCGGTCGCCGCCATGATCGGGGCAGTGACCAGACGATCGTTCGACTGGACGAGGTCGATTTCGCCGCATGGCTGCTAACGCGACGCGACGACGCTCAGGTGGCTGACCGGTTGGAAAGGTACTTCGGCGACTTGATCAAGGCGCCGGATCTGGTCGAGACGGTGGTGCTCTACCTGGCTTGCGATCAGGACGTGAAGCGAACCGCCGAGTTGCTCTTCATCCATCCGAACACGGTGCGCTACCGCCTCCGCACGGTCGAGAAGCTCGTCGGAGGGCGGATAACGTCGGCGCAGGTCGTCGCGAACCTCTACCTCGCCTTCCAGGACGAAATCCTCGCCCGCACCGAGAATCCCGGCCGACAACGGCGATGAACGGCGCCGACGCCGCGGTCCGCGTCGGCCAACGATTCCGAAGTGGACGGTCTACGCCGTGGTGGACGCGGTGTTGACCGAAGCACCGGTCGCTCATGACAGGAGCGGGAGGCCGTTTTCGAGGAGGGTGGTGAGCTCGGCTTCGGGGACCGGGCGGGCGAACAGGAAACCTTGGTAGACGTCGATCCCGACGCCGCGCAGCAGTTCGAACTGCTCCACGGTCTCGACGCCCTCGGCGACGCTCTGGCAGCCCAGTGCGCGGGCGAGGTCCGCCACCGTCCGGGCCACCGCCAGATCCCGGGAACCGGCGCCGAGGTCGGCGACGAAGCTGCGGTCGGCCTTGATGATCTGCGCTGGCAGGTCCTTGATCCGGGCCAGCGACGAGTAACCGGTGCCGAAGTCGTCGACGGCGAACCGGACGCCGTGCTCGACGAGGTCGAGCATGGCGCGGCGGGGTTGGGGCGGCAGGTCGACCAGCACCGTCTCGATCAGCTCGAGAACGACCCGGTTCGGATCGATGTCGGACTCGGCGATGGCGTCGGTAACCTCGGCTGTGAAGTCGTGGTCATCGGGCAGGAGCCCGGCGAGGTTGACGGCGATGCCCACCGGGCGTCCGCAGACATCGGGCCAGGCGGCGGCGTGACGCAGTGCCGTGCGCAGCACCCACCGGTCCAGGTCGCGCATCAGCCCGCCCTGCTCAGCAACGGGGAGGAAGACGTCCGGGGGGAGCAGACCGTGCTCGGGATGCATCCACCGGACCAGTGCCTCGGCGGACACGACGGTGCCCGCAGCGTCCACGACGGGCTGGTAATGCAGCACGAGATCGTCGTTGTCGATGGCGTCGCGCAACTCCGCCTCGAGACGCAGTTGCCGGTTGATGGACTCGGTAAGGCCTGGATCGGCCAGCGCCACGCGCCCCGGTCCGCGCCGCTTCGCCCGGTACATCGCGGCATCCGCGAAGCGGAGCAGGTCCTCGCCGCACACCCCGGCGCCGTCGAGCACCGCGCCGCCGACCGCTGCGGACACCCGGACCTGCTGGTTTTGGAGCCTCACCACGGTGCGCAGCAGGCCGGATACGGTCTCGGCCAGCGCTTCGAGCCCGCCCACCGCCTCGACGTCGGGGCAGACCACCACGAACTCGTCGCCGGAGAGCCGGGCCGGGGTGCAGCCTGCGGGTAGGCCGCCCTGCAGCCGTCGGGCCAGGGTTGCGACCAACTCGTCGCCGGCGTCGTGCCCCAGGGAGTCGTTGATCCGCTTGAAGTTGTCGATGTCGCAGAACAGCACGCCGACCCGGTCGGCGCGGGGGCCGCGCACCAGTTCGTTCAGGAGCTCCTTGACCGCGCGGCGGTTGAAAAGGCCGGTCAGCGAGTCGTGGGTGGCCTGGTAGTGGAGTTCTTCGGCCCGCTGGTGTCGTTCGGTGATGTCCTGGAACGCCACCAGCCAGAACAACCGCCCGTCGTCCTGCACCGCCGCGGTGCAGCGGAGGTCGCAGTGCACCGGCTGTCTGTCGGGCCGCTTCAGCACGCGATGGGTGGGGGCGTCGGGGATCGGGGCCCGCGAGATCATCGGCTCCAACCGGTCTTGCGGGTGCAGAAGGTCGTCGGCCCGCGTGCCGTGCAGTTCGGAGATCCTTGCGCCGAGCAGGTCGCACAGCGCGTCGTTGGCCCGCGCCAGGCGGTGCGATTCGTCGAACAGCGCGATGCCGACCGGCGTCAGACCCATCAGGTTGGTGAATCGCTCACTGGAGCGCTCCAGCCGGGCGCGAGGTTCGGTGTCGTCCCTTACGACCTTCGCGTAGCCGCGCAGGCTTCCGTCGGAGGACCGCAACGCGGCGGTGACCACGTGGGCCCAGAACTGGCTGCCGTCCTTCCGGACGCGCCACCCCTCGCCCTGGTGGTAGCCGGAGCGCGCAGCGTGCTCCAGCTCCCACTCCGAGGGGGTTTCGGCGAGCCGTTCGGGAGGGTAGAACACCGAGATGTGCTGCCCGATGATCTCGTCGCTGCGGTAGCCCTTCAAGCGCTCGGCGCCGGGGTTCCAGCTGGCCACGCGCCCGTCCAGGTCGAGCATGAAGATCGCGTACTCGTTGATGGCGGTCGCCAGCAGGTCGAGCCCGACCTCTTGCGTCCGCAGGTGAGGAGGAGCGGCATGCCCCGAACGGGTCAGCCCATCGCTCGTCCGCAGGTTGATCACCTCCTGAATGCACCCGGCGTCATGAGGTTGCCCTCGTCGAGGGTAGCGATAGCCCGGACAGGGTGACAGTCTTCGGGCGTCGTGACGCCCAGTAAACGTGTGCAACGACACTGTGCCAAGTCGGCTCCCCGTCTCGTGGATGGCCCGGTGCCCGTCGCGCGCTTGATCTACTACGGACCTGAGGTGACGAATTACTCGTCGCGGGTGTATTCCCAGCGCATTCTCAGCATTTTCCAGCGGGAGGGGGCGCGGTGTCGCCGGTAGCGTGGAAGGCGTAAGCCCAGTGGGTGACCAGCGGTGGGATGGGCCGTGGCGCCGGAGTGAGGTCGGGCTTGGCGGGTTCCCCCGACGACCCGGAATCGGCAGCCATCGCGTGAGCGCGACGGCGACCCGGATCCGTCAGGAGGACGTCATGAACCAGAATCGATTCGGCGCGGCGCCGCCCACGGGAGCTTTCAGCGATGCTCCGCCCGCTGCGATCCCCGCGCAGGCAGGCGTCGGCACACCAGCACCACGTGCCGCAGCGGTGCCGATTGGTAGCAGCGCGGAGCTCGTGATCGCCCGCGGCCCCCAGTCGGGCAAGGCCATCCCGGTCACGGGCACGCCGCTGACGGTTGGGCGTAGCCGGGATTGCGACATCACGCTGGACGCGCCGACCGTCTCCCACTTTCACGCCCAGATCCACCACGACGGCGAGCAGTACACGATCACGGACTCCGGCTCGCTCAACGGCACCTATGTCAACCACACCCCGGTTGATCGAGTCGAGCTGGCGGACGGGGACGAGGTCTGGATCGGAACCTTCCGGTTCACCTTCCGCACGAAGTAGACGACGGCGATTGCCGCCTCTGCGCGGTCTCCGCACGGCTAGGCTCGGTGGAGTGGCTGATCAATCGGGTGCGCTTCCGGGGTGCTCACCGCGCAGCTCGTCGAGCGCGGAGCCGATGTGTTCACCCGGGACGGGGAGCCGCGGTTCGTCGAACTCGCCAGGCAGAGGCTGGTGAGAGCGCCCGTGCGGAAGTGCCGATCTGGAACGACCTCTGGACGCCGTGCCGACCGGCGGCATCGACGACGTCGTGGTCGCTTCGCTGGTCTTGCGCTACATCGAGAACTGGTCACCCCTGCTCGCGGAGCTGCACCGGTGCCTGGTGCCCGGCGGTGCGCTGGTCTTCTCGGTGCACCATCCCATCACGGGCTGGCTCTTGTCGGACAGGACGGTTACCACCGCACCGAAGCCGTCACCGAGGACTGGACTGGGATGGGCAACGAGTGACTGCCACCTTTTACCGGCGATCGTTGTCCTCGATCTTCGGTTCGCTGCGGAACACGGGTTTCGAGATCGACATTGTGGACCAACGGCGGCCGGGAGAAGCCGCGAATATCGCCCCGGAGCTGTTCGAGGTGTTCAACACCACCGGTGTTCCTGTTCGTGAGGGCCCAGCGTGGCGCAGTGCTGTGAACCTCGCTCCGCCACTCGCATGCCGAGACATGTCTATATTGGACTGGTGTGGCCGCTGGTTCGAGGATGGTGGCGATTTGCGCGAAATCGCCGCTCCAAGGCCGCGGGCCGTCGCCCTCGGCCGCGCGCACTGGACGTCAGGCGAGGGATTCGAGGGCAGACAGGCAGGGGGGTGCGCGGCGTTGGTTCGGGACGCGTTCCGCGAGCACGGCCTGGAGCCGTTCGAATCCGGCGCGGTGCGGGAAGGTTCCACCGCGCTGGCCATGGTCGAGGGCGGGCTCGGGGTGACTCTCATGCCGGAACTGGCGGTCCCGTCGCTTCCGGACACGCTCGTGGTCCGCCCGGTTGCGCCGACCAGGCGACGAAGCCTCGGCCTCGCCGCGCGGAGCCAGGAAGCGCACAACCCGGCCCTGCAAGCCTTCCTCGCGCTCGCCAAGCAGCAGGCACCCGGCGAGGCGCTTGCACTGGTTCACCGGACGGTCTGATCGGGCAGGTCCTCGAGCACGCTCAATGGGCGCCGCTGGTCGCGACGTCGTCGGTGTTGCCGGTGTGGTCGGGTGCCGCCACCGGGATCATCGCGAGCAGGCCGATCAGCAGGATTAGGACGATCCCGCCCATGCCTGCGCGTTGGGTGCCGAATAGAGAGATGAAGCCGCTGAAGGCCAGTGGTCCGAGGAAGCTCACGGCTCGTCCAGTGGTGGCGTAGAGGCCGAAAACCTCGCCTTCCCGGCCGGGGGTGGCGATGCGGGCGAGAAACGTACGGCTGGCCGATTGGGTCGGTCCGAGGAAGATCGCCAGCAGCAGCCCGCACACCCAGAACGCGGGTTTGCCGGGCAGCACCACGAGTGCGCTGCCGACCACGACCAGCCCGATCAACGCGGCGAGGATGACGGTTTTCGGGCCGAACCGGTCGTCCGCACGGCCGCCCAGGAACGCGCCCAGGCCGGCCACGAGGTTCGCAGTGATCGCGAAGACCACCACCTCGCTGGCGGTGAAGGCGAAGGTGCCCGCCGCGATCACGCCGCCGAAGGTGAAGATCGCGGCCAGGCCGTCCCGGTAGAGCGCACTGGCGACCAGGTACCCCAGGGTGCGCCGCTCGGTGCGCCACATCCGTGCCAGCCGTTTGCCGAGCACGATGTAGCTGCCCACGATGGCGTGGCGCAGTGGCTCGCCGGACGACTCCGCTTCGGGAACGAAAAAGAACAGCGGCAGCGCGAACAGCGCGAACCACACGGCCGCGAACACCGTGACAACGCGGATGTTCAGGCCGTTCTGGGAGGTCACGCCGAACAGCCCGATTTCGGGTTGCACGAAGCCGATGAGCACGATCACCAGCGCGACGAGGCCCCCGAAGTAGCCCATGCCCCAGCCGAATCCGGAAACGCGGCCGATCGTCGCAGGCGTCGAGACCTGGAGCAGCATCGCGTTGTAGTTCACCGTCGCGAACTCGGAGAACACGCTGCCCACCGATACAAGCACCAGCCCCAGCAACAGGTATTGCGGGGCGTCCTGGACGAAGAACAGTCCGGCCGTGCTGGCCACGACCAGTGCGGTGTGCACCGCCAGCCATCTCTTGCGCCGTCCGCCGGCGTCGCTGCGCTGACCGGTCACGGGCGCCACCAGCGCGATGCACACGCCCGAGATCGTGAGCGCGAGGCCCAGGGCCTCCGACCCGCTCTTCGGATCGGCTGCCACGGCCTCGGTCAGGTACACCGTGAACACGAAGGTCAAGATCACGGTGTTGAACGCCGCGGAACCCCAGTCCCACAGCGCCCAGCTGATCACCCCGCGCACGTCCCGCTGAGTTGCGGGCGGGGGATTCGCAGACATACCCACGTCACGATCAGACCAGCGGACACCGGGCGCAGCCAGTCGAAACCCGACCGAAACCCGGACCGCGCGACAGCCGACACGCCGAGAACAGCCGAAAAGCATCCGGATGGTTGACCGGTGCGTGGCCCGAACCGCGCAGGAGTTCGACGACGCCGGCCAGCTTCGCAGTCCAGTGTGGAGGGTGCGGTGTCACCGCCGGTCGGCGGGCGGTGGGAACAGCTCGCCGATCGAATATGGTTTGCCCAGGTGGTAGCCCTGCCCCTGGTCGCAGCCGAGATCGCGGATGATGGCGAGCTGGGCGGCAGTCTCGATGCCCTCAGCCACGACGTCGAGACCGACCGCGTGGGACATGGCGACGATGCCGGCGACGATGACCTCAACCTCGTCGCAGGTGCCGAGGTCGGTGACGAACGTCTGGTCGATCTTGAGGATGTCCACGGGCAGCCGCCGGAGCTGCGCCAGCGAGGAGTACCCGGTTCCGAAGTCGTCGATCGCCAGGAAGATGCCCAGCTCGCGCAGGGCGGTCAGGATGCGGGTCGCGGCGGTGGGGTCCTGCATGATCGCGTTCTCGGTGATCTCCAGGCACAGCGCGTGGGCTGGCAGCCCCGAATCCGCGAGCGCGTGCTGCACGTGGTCCAGCAGATCGGGATCTTCGAGCTGGCGCGGTGAGAGGTTTGCGTTGAGCTGCAGATCAAGGTCATGGCGCTCGCGTTCGGCGGCGATTTGGCGCGTCGCGAGGCGCAGCATGTGCGCGCCGATTGGGATGATCAGGTCGCTCTCCTCTGCCAGCGGGATGAATTCCCCCGGCGAGACCGTTCCGTGCAGCGGGTGCGACCACCGGAGCAAGCCCTCCACGGCGACCAGGCGGTCGCCGCGCAGATCGACGACGGGTTGGTAGGCCACCCAGAGTTCGTCGTTCGGCACGGCGTGGCGCAGGTCCTGTTCCAGGACCATGTGCCGCTGCACGCGTTCGCGCAGGTCGACGCCGAAGAACGCACAGCGGCCGCCGCCCTGCGCCTTGGCCTGGTACATGGCGACGTCGGCGTCGCGCAGGAGGTCCATCCCGGACCTGGTGTCGCCGGGGCCGACCAACACCACCCCGATGCTGCCGTTGACGTGCAGTTGCCTGCCCGCCACCCGGATCGGTTCGGTGAGGGCGGCGAGCAGCCGTTGGACGAGCCTGCGGAGCAGGGCGTGGTCGCTCTCGCCGTCGACGAGGACCACGAACTCGTCCCCGCCGAGGCGACCGACCAGCGCTCCGCCGGGCGTCGCGCGCACCAGGCGTTCCCCGGTTATCCGCAGCACTTCGTCACCGGTGCCGTGGCCCAGGGAATCGTTGATGCGCTTGAAGTTATCCAGGTCTATGAACAGCACTGCCGTCGGGCGCGCTCGTCGCGAGTCATCGAGGTGCCGCAGGACCAGCGTGCGGTTTGCCAGCCCGGTCAGCGGGTCGTGGGTGGCTTCGTGCTCCAGTCGTTCCCGGGCGGCCCGGCTTTCGGTGATGTCGGTGAACGAGGCGACGACCTTGTGCGGAGGACGGTCCTGGGGATTCAGCGGACTGCACGTGACCCGCAGCCACGTCTTGCGGCCGTCCGGCAGGTCCACGCGGACCACTCGCGAGTTCTCCGGTTTCCCGGTCTGCCGGGGCATCACCGACGGGTGTTCCTCCGGTCGCAGCGTCACCCCGGACTCGTCGAACAACGGCCAGGACGTCGGTGAGTTGCCGACGATCTCGGCTGCGGGCACGCCGGTGATGCGCTCGGCGGCGGGGTTGGCGGACTCGACGAGCCCTGTCCGCCCCATCACGACGACGCCTTCGTCAAGGGCGGCGACGACAGTCGCGAAGTCCTGCTCGGCCTGCCGCCGCGCAGTCTCGTCGGCGCACACCAGCACGTAACCGGAGTCCATCTCCGCCGTCGAGATCCGGATGATCAGGGCGGAGCCGTCCTGGTGCCGGTGCACGGCCTCGGTGACCCCGCCGTCGGCGAGCAGGGCTTCGGGGCGCAGCGGGGCGCCGACGAGCGTCGCGACGTGCCGCCCCAGCGCCTGGTCGGCGGGCACTCCGTAGACGGCTTCGGCGGCCGGGTTCCAGCTGGTGACCACCCCGTCGCGGCTAGTCGCGATGATCGCGTTGTTGACGTGCTGCACGAGCGCCGCTTGGTAGCGCAGCGCGGCTTCGGCCGCTTTTTGCGCGGTAACGTCCCGCCCGATGACCTGCACGGCCGGGTGTCCCTCCCAGGTGGTGTGCACGGCGACCAGCTCCACCGGGACCGGGGTGCCGTCCACCCGCCGCAGATCGGCCTGCGCTCGCGGCGTCGCGGTGCCGGCGGTCTTCAGCGACCGGATCCGCTCGTGCATCTCGGCGATCGAGTGCGGGGCAACGAAGTCGGCAACCGGCCGCCCCAGCAACTCTTTGCTGGACTCGGCGCCGACGATCGTGCTCATCGCCGCGTTGGCGTACTTGATGATCCCCTTCTGGTGGACGCAGATCGCCTCCGGGCTGAGCTCGACGAGCAGCCGGTACCGGCTGGCGAGGTCCGCCAGGGCCTGCCTGTCCCGGTTCTGATCGGTCACCTCCCGGACCAGCCCGATGAGGCCGGCGGTCCGCCAGCCGCCGAACGGGCGGGCGTGGAAGTGCAGCAACCGCGTTCCGCCGTCGGCGGTGGTGATGGGTTGCTCTAGGTCGAGGTTCTGCCACTGCGTGGTGGTCTCCGCCGCCACGGTCCACGGCTCGATCAACTCGGCCAGGCGGACCCGCAGGTCTTCCTCGGTCGCACCGGACATGCCCAGGAGCGCGCCCAAGCCGGGCGTCCAGGTGATCCGGTGGTCGGCGAAGTCGAACGTCCACCCGATCGCGCCCTGCGTGGATAGCGCGAGGTCCAGGAACTCGTCGTTGAGGCCCGAACCGCTCGGGAACCCGCCCCCAGGATCGATCTCCATGATCCGTCCAATGAAGAGACCTCGCCCCGCCGTTCACCGCGTTAGCCGCGCCCGTCGTGGCCACAGCGCCATGTCTTCCGTCCGCTCTAGCACTTCCCAAAACTGGTGGCCACCAACCGCTCGTGCCAGCGGCACACACCGTGGCCGATCACGAGAGAGCCCCCGATCACGAGCGAGCGTCACGTCAAATGCCAACACGAATTTAGGCGGAAAGCGCAGCCATTTGCGATCTTAATTCATCCGTGTGAAAATTGGAGAGCCGAAACACATACCGTGGCGATCAATTGCATCGGTCTTGACTCTTGTGGGTGTTGTTTTGGGATCAATTTTCTAATGCGGTTACTACGGAAATTCGATCTGTACGCGCCGCGGTCCCGGGCAATCCACCACGACAGTTGTGGTGGCCGGTTCGGAGGAAGACGAGCAAATGGGCGCGCAGCACTGCGGAATCAACGGAATTGGCGCGGTGACCGGCTACGGCTGGGGCCGCGAGGCCTTATGGGACGGACTGGTCGGCGGCGAGGTGGCCGCGCGACCGATCAGCGGGCACGGCCTTGACCGGGACCAGACGGCGTGGGTCGCGAACGTGCCGGACGGTGGCGACGAGCTGGACGGTCCGAGCCGCTTCGCCAGGGCCATGCGAGCCGCCGCGCGCGAGGCGATCATCGACGCCGAGGGGCGGGGCTGGCGGCCCGGGCGGCGGGTGGGGCTGCTGCACGCGGCCGTGCTCGGGGACGTGGAACTGTGGCGGAACTTCTACGCCACGCGGGGTGCGAACGTATCGGTTCGCGACTATCTGTCGCTGATGCCGTCGACCCCGGTCTCGACGTTCATGCAGGAGTACGGCTTCCACGGCCCGGCGATGAACGTTTCGGCGACCTGCGCCTCCGGCAACGCGGGCTTGCTCTCCGCGAAGGCCTGGTTGGATGCCGATGTCGTCGACGACGTGGTCTTCGTGGCCACCGACCTGTCTTGCACGCCCGAGACCGTGCTGCACTTCCGCCGGCTCGGGGTCGCGATCACCGACGTCGAACCGCTGCAGGCCTGCCGACCGTTCCAGGAAGGCAGTCGCGGCTTCATCATGGGTGAGGGCTCGGTGGGGATGGTGCTGTCGAAGCGGTCGCCGAACCCCTACACACGCGTGCTCGGCGGCGCGATGTCGCACGATGCCCACCACGTGACCTCGGTAGACCCGAACCTGACCGAGTTGGTCCGCTGCTTCACCGAGGCACTGGCCGACGCCGGTGCGGAGCCATCGCAGGTGCGCTACCTCAACGCCCACGGGCCCGGCACCCAGCAGTGCGACCTGGCCGAGGCAGCCGTGTTCGAAAAACTGCTCCCGGCCGACGCCGAGCTCTACTCGGTCAAACCGCTGGTGGGCCACTGCATGGGCGCGGCCTCGGCGGTGGAGATCTCCGCGACCGCACTCGGGTACGACCGCGGCCTGATTCCCGCGCCGCCGAAGGTCGCCCTGGGCCACCCGAGACTGCTGGACGGCCCGACTGCACCGGCCGACCGGCTCACGCTGAAGTCCTCGCTCGGACTGGGCGGCCACAACTCGGCGGTGGTGCTCGCGCCCCCGGCGTGACCGCCCCGGACCCCGGCGCCGCCTAGCTAGGGCTGACCAGCGCCGTGGCGCCCGTAGGGCACGGCACGCACCAAGGTCACCTGCACGGTGCTGCCGTTGGGGACGCAGTAAGTCCGCTCCTCGCCCTGCTTGGCGCCGGACAGCGCGGCGCCCAGGGGGGAATCGGGCGAGTAGACAGAGAGCCCATCGAGGTCGGAGCCATCGCGCGCGCCGAGCAGGAACGTCTCCGTCTCGTCATCGTCGAAGCGGACGGTGAGCACCATGCCGGGTTCGGCGACTCCGTCATCCGGTGGTGCCTCGCCGACCACCGCGTTCCGGAGCAGTTCCTGGATCTCCCGGATGCGTCCGCGGCGACGACCCGCGTCCACGGCGAAGTCCTGGTCGTCGACCGTGCCCTTGGCGGAGCCGCCCTGGCGTTGGTCGAGCAGCTCGGCGAGCTCTTCCCGGAGCCGGTCGTGGGCATGCTGGGTCAACCAGAGACGTTGCGTCGTGGCCATGGCGTGTCCTCGTGTTGTTCATCGGTGGCGTCCCGGATCGGCGGATGCCGGGACCGTTCGGCGTGTGGCGGCAGGGCGGCGAGCGCGATTGCTGCGAGCGGGAGAACGCCGTCTGGGCTCCGGTACGACGACCATCGACTGCCGAGACTCGAATGCGGTGCGGCAGCACGGCGCAACGGCAGATGCGTGGCTCGCTCAATGGGGTCGCTGGCGGCTACCGGCCTGCGTGGTCCCACGAGTCCGGGCCACCGCGTCGACCCGGACGACGGTGATTACGTCCAGAGCCACCGCGCTGCGGGGCGAGCGCAACCGGGCGCATCCGTCAGGACTGCGGTCACGGCTTGCGGATCACGGCTGTGACCTGTGCCCTCGCCGTCCATGACCAACCTCCGTGATTGGAACTGCCGAACCGTTCCAGACCGAGGATGGCCGACGGTCCGGTGGTACCGGTTGTCCGAACCGAACAAATCCGCTCCCGATCTTGTCTGGTTTCGCCAGTTCCACTCGCCGGAAGAGATGATCTCCTGGCTGATCGGTTTCACGGAGTCGTGCCCGCACGGGCACAGCGGAGCGCAGGCGCGGAGGTTGCTGGAACTCGCATGCCGAGCTGGTTCCGCCAGTCGGCACGCGGGGATTGAAGTGTTGAGTGAGACACCGGTGCGAGGGTTCGAAGCGGTCGGCGGCTCGGTGGCGGCCGTCAACCCCGGTCGGCTTGCTGCGCCACGTTTTCGAGCCGGTCCCGGTAGGCCTGCCACCACGCTTGGTCGCCCGGTGCCATGTTGTCGTTCTCCCTGCGCAGGCCGGTGGCGCCGTCGATGAGCTCCCGGACGATATCGGCATGGCCGGCGTGGCGGTAGGTCTCGGCGATCATGTGCACCAGAACCCGGTGCAGCGTGATCCGCTTCCGGTCGTCCGGCCAGTGCGCCACCGTGCCGGCGTCGTCCAGCTCCAGCTCGTCGATCGTGGCGTCCGAGTGCGCGCACACCCTGCGGTAAAGCCCGATGATCTCCTCGCGCGATTCGTCCGCGGTCGCCCACATGTCCACGTTGGGTTCCGCGTCGCCGGTCAGCCAGGGCAGCGGCTGGTCGAACGGGCGCCCGAAGGTGATGCCGAAATACCCCAGCTCGCAGCCGGTCAGGTGCTTGATCAGCCCCAGCAGGTTGGTGCCGGTCGGTGTCAGCGGTCGGCGGATGTCGTATTCGGACAGCCCGTCCAGCTTCCACAGCAGGGCCTCGCGCGCGGTCCGCAGGTAGAGGTGCAGGTCGGACTTCGGTCCCGGCTCGGCCATGCCGGCGAGAGTACCGCGAGGTCACCGGCGAACGGCCCGGAAGCGGGAAGATCACCGACAGCGGGAATTCATGCCATCGGGCGGACTGTGGGACCGGTGGCTCGGTTACCCCCAGGAGAACAGCGGGAGGCGCTGTTCTGGTTCGGGGGGAAACCAATGGACATGACGAGTCCGGCAGCAGGTGGTTTGGTCAACTACGTGCGCACGGTGGCTGGCGACCTGGGCGACGACGTGTACGAGGTGGACGTCGACCTGGAAAGCGGGTTGGCCACGGCCATCATCCTCGTGCACTCCAAGGTACCCACCCTCGTGGACTTCCCGCTCCTGCTCACCTGGGACGAGGTCAGCGGCTGGGCGCTGCGGGTCGAGACCGACGGCCGGGGAGACACCACGGCCATCGAGTTCATGGGCGAGGACATCCTGCCCGACCCCGGCTTGGTGCGGCACTTCCTGCAGGAGGCGATCAGCGGCCGCAACCCGGGCATGCTCCAGCCGCCGTCGTTCCGCATGCCGAACGCTGTCGACGACCTGGAGGACCGGCTCGCGCGCTTCGCAGCCTGACCGGGCCCGCGGGAGGCAGTGGGGAACTCGTGGCGACGTCCGGTCCGCGGCGACCGCGTCAAGCGTGTGTGCGGTGGAAGATCAGGCGGTAGAGCAGCAGGAGGATCAGCGATCCTATGACCGCCCACACGAAGCTCATCACGTTGAAGCCGGTAACTCCCGCGCCACCAGCAAGGCGGGTCGAGATCCATCCGCCGAGCAGCCCACCGACGATCCCGATCACGATGGTCACGATGATTCCGCCGGGGTCGCGGCCCGGGAGGATGAACTTGGCGATCGCTCCGGCGATCAGGCCGAACAAGATCCAGCTCAGAATTCCCATGACGAAATCACTCCCAAGCACGAGTTCAACATCCGACCGAAGTGTTCCCCGCGCCAGCACAGCTCAAAGGTGCGCTCGTCGCCAGGCTGGAATCGGATGAGAAATGTGGACGGTGTTGTCAGTGGGGAAGTTGGGGCGCGGTTGGTAGTGCCGGACGACCGGTGGTCGGCACCCCCGCGTTGGCAGCCTCCGCCGCGTCGGGCACCGCTGGCCGCGAGGTTCCACGGCAAGATGTCGGTCGCTGTGGGCGCCAGGCGCGGCTGGTCTGCACTAGGCGGGGGTTCTCGCAGCTCCGCAGCCGGCTGCATGCCGGTAGGGCAGACAATCCCCGACGATGGTGGCGATGGGCGGGTAGCCGGCCCGGCTGTCCGTTCGGACCGTTCACCGTCGGAATTGAGCCCAGCGGAGGCTCGTAGATCATGGGCCAGGGTTGGCGGCGCCCACCCTGCGGCAGCCACCGAATTCCCGCTGCCCCTACCGCTCAGTCATTCGGGACGGAAGCGCGAGCACGTTTCTGGTTTCTGGCCGCGCCTGCGCGGGTAGGCCGGAAGCGTACTACTGCGACGAGGAATTTCCCGTCATGCGTCGGGAATCGGATGCCGACCGGCGCGGATTGGAAACGGTACAACGCAATTGGGATGATCCAGATGATCCGGGAGGAGAGCGCGGTGCGGACCGACGTCGAGAAATCCGGGGATGTACCGCCGACGGCCAGCAGTTCGGCTCCGGAACCGACCGAGGGCAACGACGATGACGACGTGATCACCCTCGGCTACGACTGAAGAAAATCGCATGGCGAGCAGGGCCGGCCCCTGCCCGTGCTGCCACACCGGCCGCACCGTCTTAAGAGGATCAAGGTTCGATTCCCGGAAGTCGGCCGGCCCACGCACAGCTGGGGGTGTCTAGGCATTGGCGCTGCGTGGTTGAGGTGCTTTCGCGGGCCCTCGATTCCGGGATGGGAGCCATCGGCCCGCCCATGCGTAAGGCGCGGCGCTGCTCGCCTGCACTCGCGAATTCTGACCTCGTCTCAGCCGCGAGCGAACCTACCGCGCCGAGGTGTCCGCCCGGGCTGGCAGCTGCGGCGTTCGGCAACATCATGCGCGCCTTCAGGGCGCCGCAGGCGAATAGCCCGGAGTTGGGGATCCAGTACGACGAGTGCTCCGCTGAACGCTCCCGCTCGGGGCTGGAATGATTCCTGACCGAGCGTTTGGCCACCGCGTCGAGGTCATGAACATCCGCGGGGCTCATCGCTCATCTGCGGTCCGCGTCGCGCGGGCTTGGTCGGCGTGATGGAGCAACTCGACGACTTCGGCATCGGAGATCTGGGTGAAGTCCTGGTACCACTGGCCGATCGCCATGAACCAGCCCGGAGTCTCCAGGCAGACCTGCTCGTCGGTCACTTCCTCAAGTCGTTCCAGCGCCTGCGGCGGAGCCACAGGCACGGCCAGCACCACGCGGGCGGCGCCCTGCTCGCGGGCCACTCGGCAGGCGACATGCGCGGTGGAGCCGGTGGCGATCCCGTCGTCGATGATGATCGCAGTTCTGCCGGTCACGTCCAAACGTCGGCGATCGACGCGGAACAGCCGCGCGCGCCGGTCCAGTTCGATCCGTTCGCGCCGCTGCACTTCGTCCAGTTCCCTCGCGCCGACCCCGGTCTTCCACAGCACCTCGTCGTTGATGATGCGAACGTCGCCTTCCCCGATGGCACCCATGCCGAGCTCGGGATGGGTGGGCACGCCGAGCTTGCGAACCACGATCACGTCCAGCGGCGCGCGCAGCGCCTGTGCCACTTCGAACGCCACCGGCACCCCACCGCGCGGCAATCCGAGAACCACGGCGTCCGCGCCGCGGAAGTGCAACAACTGTTGCGCCAGCCGACGACCGGCGTCCCTCCGGTTCTCAAACGGCACGCGAGCACCCCCTTCAACAGCCCGCGCACCAAGCGTGGCTCGGATGTGAGGTGGCGGAACAGAGGCCATCGGCACTCGGCGTCGGTTCAGCCGCGCGTCGCGTCCGCTCGGGAACCCGTACGTCGACCGTGGTCGAGCACTCGCGAGGTCCTCCGCGGAGATCGCCGAAGGGGTCCGCGGCCTGATCGGCGTGGGCATGCATGCATCATGAGCGCGGTGACGTAGCGGTCGTCCTCAAGGACGTCGGGTGCGGCGGTGGCGCTGCGCGGAGTCGTCCGAGCGCGCCGTTACATCCCGCTCGGGCGACTATCCACGCAGGTAGAGCCGCCGGAGCAGCTTTCCGCGAGCCCGCGGAGACCGCGCTCTCCCGGATAAACTGGTGACATCGAGCGCGTCGATCTCAGGCGAGGTGGCCGAACACGACCAGGTTGTCCTCGTAGCTGCGGCGCGACTTGTCGAAATCCCCGCCGCAAGTGATCAGCCGGATTTCCGGGCGGGGCACGTCGCCGTACACAGCGTCGGTGGGGAACTTGTCCTTCGGGAACCGCTCGATGCGGTCGACCAGGTAGGTGACCTGCGACCCGTCCCGGCGGTCGACCTGGATCCGGTTACCGGCGCGGAGATCGCGCAGCCGGTAGAACACCCCGGCCTCGGTGTAGGAGTCGACGTGGCCCAGCACGACGAACGGGCCGACCTCGCCCGCGCCCGGCCCACCGTCGTACCAACCGGCCTGCCTGGGCGTCTCGATCGGGGGCACTTGGACCGAACCGTCTGCGTTCAGCCCCAGCGGCACGAGGCTCGACGCTACCCGGATGGAAGGGATGGCGATCCCGATCGGATGCGGATCGCCCGGTACCGACGTCGCCGGTAACACCGGTGCGGGGGCCGCGGCCGGCGGCGGTGCGGAATCCGCGCCCGCCGGGCCGAAGACCGCCGCGCCCGTCGCGGACAGCAGCAAGGTGATCCACACGGCTAGAACCGCAGCTCTCACGTTCCACCTCCGTGCTTCCGCTACGGCGAGTTCCGCCTGTAGGCGGGCATTCGTGCGGGATGGTGGTGTGCGCTTCCGGAGCGCACACCACCATCCCAGCTGGATCAGCGCTGCGACTCGGCACGCCGACGTCGGTGCGCGTAAGCGCCACCAGCCGCCAGGGCGACGACCGCCGCGCCGCCTGCTGCCAGCAGCGGGCCGGAGACGCTGGAGTCGTCCTGTGCCGTGGCTCCGCCACCCGCCGGAACGGCGCCGACCGGCTTCTGCACGACCTGCGGCGTGGGCGGGACGGTGGGCATGGCGGCTGTCGGGACGACCTGCGGCTTGGCCGATGTCGGCCTAGCCGACGGCCGCTGTGCTGGCGACTGCGCCGGTGGCACTGCTGCCGGTGGCACCGCTGCCGGTGGCACCGCTGCTGGCGGCACCGCTGCTGGCGGCACCGCTGCCGGTGGTGCAGGCGGAGGCGCGACCTCCTCCGGCGGGCAGTTCTCCACGCACGGAGGAGGGCACTCTTCGAAGTTGCACGGCAGCAGCGGCGGCGGTGGTTGGCAGTCCCCAGGTTTATCGCACTTGTCATCGGCCGTGCGGACCAGCGGTGGTGTCGCCGAATTCACTTCGGCGTTCCCCAGTGGAGCAAGACCGATCGAAGTACCCAACACGAAGGCGGCAATCCCGCCAAGGCGAACAAGCGTTGAGGACACTCGAGCCTCCTTTTGATCAATGCGCGAGAATCCCGCATCCGAGATCATTTTCCCCAAATCGCCTCGCGAGATCCGGAAGGCGACTATTCGTAACGGTAAGCACGGTCTTTCCGGTCGGCAGCCGCAGCGATGCATGATCATACGATCGTGGGGCTGTTGATATGTCCAATTGGGAATACTCCTCACTCAAGGTGAGATCGACACGTTCGCGGCGGCCTCGGGTGTCCCCTGTACGTTGATCGAGGCTGCGAGATCAGGGGGTGCGGTTACAGATCGTCACTATCGGAATGTGTCCAGGCGTGGCGATCGTCCATATAGCTAGATCGATCGCATTTGTGATCTTCTCCGCTTCGGAGATCAATTGTTCAAGATTATTGTAAAATGACGTTGAAAGAAATGATCGACGACGTGATCGAATTATTCGGAGAATTTATCGATCAATTCGTTCGGGGGTCCTCGGGAGTGGCGGGCGAAAGTCCGAAAAGGTGCCCGCAATCGGCTTGCTAGGCCAAGACGCGTCGCCATGTTTCGGCAGTGATCAGGTATCTGCGGTGCGGCCTGCCGTATTCGAAACATTCGCCTTGCGACCGGAATCCAAGCTTGTCGAGCGCGCGTGCCGAGGCGGTGTTGCGGGGATCGACGACCGCCGTCAGCTCCGGCAGGTGAAGTTGGTCGAATGCCGCGGTGAGGCAGAGGTGCCCGGCCTCGGTGGCGAGGCCTTGGCCCCACCACTGGCGCGCCAGCGTGTAGCCGAACTCGGCGCCGACGTCGCGAGCTTCGAACCCGGCGTCGCCGACGAGATGGCCCGTCGAGCGCTCGGTCACTGCCCAGAACGCGTAGCCGTGCATGCGTTGGTGCTGGATGTAGTCGTCGACCATCGCCGCGCTCTCCGCCGCCGAGACCGCATTGCCGTACGCGACGTAGCGCATCACCTCGGGGTCGCCGTAGACCGCGTGGATCGCGGTGCGGTCCTCGGTTCGGAACGGGCGAACCCGCAGGCGAGAGCTCATCAGCGGAAACCGGATGGTCACGAGGTCAACTCTTTCCCGTCTACGTCCCGCTGGGCAAGCCAATAACCGAGCTATAGTGACCAGAGTCGATCCTCTGGTCACTATGAGGAGGTGTGGTCCGAATGCCGCGGCCGCTGATCCCCAACCGGGTGGGCGCGATCCTCGACGCCGCCGAAAGTTTGGTGCTGCGCGACGGTTTCGACGGAGTCACCGTCGAGCGGATCGCTCGCCGAGCGGGGATCGGCAAGGGAGCGATCTACCGCGAATTCGGGAGCAAGCACGAGCTGATGGACGCGCTGCTCGCCCGGTGCACGCGGCGTCTGGTCGACCAGGTCCGCAAACGCATCGTGGAAACGTCGACGCCGGTCGGGTTTAGCGCCGTCTACCGGTTCGGGATCGAGGCCTTGCTCGACGATTCGCTGATGACCGCGGCATTCCTGGACGACGTGGCGGTTCTCGGATCCCACGTGCGCGCCGTCGGGGGTGACCGATGCCGGCAGCGTTTCGCCTGGATCACCGAGTACGTCGAAGCCCTCCACGAAGCCGGATCGTTGGCATCCGACGCCGCCCCGGAAGCGATCTCCATCGCCCTCTCTTCGTTCACCATCGGCCTGCTGTCGGCGAGCTCCGTGCTCGGACCGCTGGCCCGGGACCAGTTCGCGGCGGCGCTGGACGTGGTGATCACCTTAATCGAGCGGGGATTGGAGTCGCTGCCGGATTCGGGCGTGCCCGCCGCGAACGACACCCATCTGCTGCTCCTGGGGCGCATGGCCGAGCAGCTCGAAAACGACCCAGAGCAGCACCCGTGAACGGCTTCGCCGCGTCACCGACCTCGCCGACGGCCCGGTGTGCCTGTACGCCGCGGTGCTGACGAGAACGAACCGCTCGTGCTCCTGCACGGCGCGATGCTCGACACCGTCGAGCTCATCTGGCACGGCGTCTACGCGATCGACCTGTCGCGGCACGGCGGCAGCCAGCCGTGGCAGCGGATGGTCGACAAGGAGCTGTGCGAACTCCGGTTGGGCGAGCTCCTCGACCATCTATCACTCGAACGGGTCGCGCTCGTCGGCCATTCCATGGGAGGTGGTATCGCGACCGGCTACGGTCTCCGGCGTCCGGAACGGGTTTCGTGAGCTTGTCTTTTCTGCAGCGGGATCGTGCGCGCCTACTTCGACGGGCTCGTCGAGTGCGCCCGGGCCGAAGCGGAGCCCAGGGCACGGCATCGCGAGAAGGCGCTCGATGACTGGCAGATCCTCGCCCCTGGGCCGTTCTCGATGCGGCTCGACTTCCTGCCGGAGCTCGGAAGCCTGCCCGTTCCCGGCTTGTGGTTGCGGGGAGCGGACGATCCGCTGGTCGGCGACCGGGAAGCCGGGGAGCGACTGCGGCAGCCCCTCGTGGGCGGTGGGGGTCATCCCCGGTGCCGGGCACCTGCCCGTCGATCGACCTGACGAGTTCCACCGGCTAACCCTCGACTTCCTGACCGAAAGCCGCAAGTAGGAGCAGCTTCGGCCTCGCCGTCAGAGCGGGCTGCTGGTGGTCGCCGCGCCGGTGCGTTGGGGAGCTCGAACCGGAATCATCGCGAGCAGTCCGATCAGCAGGATGAGTACTATCCCAGCCATGCCTGCGCGTTGGGTGCCGAACAGGGCGATGAAGCCGCTGAAAGCCAATGGTCCGAGGAAGCTCACGGCGCGTCCGGTGGTGGCGTAGAGGCCGAACGTTTCGCCTTCCCTCCCCGGTGGCGTGATGCGGGCGAGGAAGGTCCGGCTGGCCGATTCCGTCGGGCCCAGGAAACCCGCCAGAAGCAGCCCGCACACCCAGAAAGCGGCCTTGTCGGGTAGCACCACCAACGAACTTCCCACCACGACCAGGCCGAACAGCGACGTGATGATGATGGGCTTCGGGCCGAACCGGTCGTCCGCACGACCACCCAGGAAAGCGCTGGCGCCGGCGATCAGGTTCGCCGCGATCGCGAAGACCACCACCTCGCCGGGACTGAAACCGAAGGTGCCCGCCGCGATCACACCGCCGAAGGTGAAGATCGCGGCCAGCCCGTCCCGGTAGATCGCGCTGGCCGCCAGGTATCCCAACGTGCTCCGGTCGGTGCGCCACATCCGCGCCAGCCGTTTGCCCAGCACGAGGTACCCGGTCAGGAAGGACCGCTGGACTTGATCCGTAGCCGATGGGGCCTCGGGAACGAAGATGAGCAGTGGTAGCGCGAAGAGCGCGAACCACGTGGCCGCGAACAGCGCGACGACGCGGATGTTGAGCCCGTCCTCGGAGGTCACGCCGAACAGACCGACTTCGGGTTGCACGAACCCGAACAGGACGATCGCCAGCGCAAGGAGACCCCCGAAGTAGCCCATCGCCCAGCCGAATCCCGAGATTCGGCCGATCGTCGCCGGCCTCGAGACCTGGAGCAGCATCGCGTTGTAGTTCACGCCCGCGAACTCCACGAACACGCTGCCGACGGCGACCAGCACCAGGCCCAGCAACAGGAAGGACGCAACGTCCTGGACGAAGTACAGCCCGGCCGTGCTGACCACCACGAGGGCGGTGTGCAGCGCCAGCCATCGCTTGCGCCGTCCGCCGGCATCGCTGCGCTGCCCGGTCACCGGCGCGATCACAGCGATGCATGCTCCGGCGATAGTGAGCGTGACACCGAGCGCTTTGGACCCGGTCTGTGGATCGCTGGCCACCGAGCCTGTCAGGTACACGGTGAACACGAAGGTGAGGATCACGGTGTTGAACGCCGATGATCCCCAGCCCCAAAGCGCCCAGCAGATCACCGAACGCCAGTCCCACCGAGCCGCAGCGACAGGATTCGCAGCAACATCCATCCTGCGATCAGACCAGCCTGCCGCCGCCCGAGCCACTCGAAAGCCCCACGTTGCGGCCGAACTTCGCGGTGGTCGCCGGGTGGTCGAACGGCCGCCGATCGGGCAGATCGGGCGGCAATCGCGGCTTCACGGAGCCGCCTTAGCCGTCGGCGCGATCGGGGAATGCCCGTGCTTCGTTCTGCCGGTTCGCCCGGGTGCCTCGACGGTCGGGCCACCGCGGCACCTGGCGTTCACCCCTTGACGCAGACGACCTGCTTCAGGTGGGTCACCACCTCGACAAGGTCGGTTTGCGCGGCGATCACCGAATCGATGTCCTTGTAAGCGGCCGGGATCTCGTCGACCACGCCGGCATCCTTGCGGCACTCCACGCCGGCCGTTTGCGCCTCCAGGTCAGCGGCTGTGAAGGTCTTGCGGGCCTTGTTCCGCGACATTCGCCGACCCGCGCCGTGCGAGGCGGACTGAAACGACCGATCGTTGCCGAGGCCGCGCACGATGTATGACCCGGTGCCCATGCTGCCCGGGATGATGCCGAGATCACCCGCGCCCGCCCGGATCGCGCCCTTGCGGGTGACGAGCACCTCGACCCCGTCGTAGCTCTCCTCGGCCACGTAGTTGTGGTGGCACGAGATCGGCGTGTCGAACCTGGTCTCCGGCACCGTTTCGGCTAGCGCCCGCTGCACGAGGGCCAGCATCGTGGCGCGGTTGCGCGCCGCGTAGTCCTGCGCCCAGAACAGGTCCCGGCGGTAGGCCTGCATCTCCGGCGTGCCCGCTACGAACACCGCGAGGTCCGGGTCCGGCAGGTCCGCGTTGTGCGGGAGGTGCCGCGCGATGTCGATGTGTCGCTTCGCCAGCTCGTTGCCGATCCCGCGCGAACCGGAGTGCAACATCAGCCACACGCGGTCGGCTTCCGGGCCGCCCTGCTCCAGGCAGACCTCGATGAAGTGGTTGCCGCCGCCGAGGCTGCCGATCTGCGCCCGCGCCCGGTCCTGGAGGTTCTGCACGCCCGGGTGCAGTTCCCCGAAGACGGACCAGAAATCCTGCCAGCCGCCCAGCCCGGGTATGCGCGACGGGTTAACAGGGGTGCGGTGCATGGCGAAGCCGACCGGCACGGCCGATTCGATCCGGCCCCGCAGCACACGCAGGTCGTCCGGCAGGTCGGCAGCGGTCAGGGACGTTCGCACGGCGCTCATCCCGCACCCGATGTCGACGCCGACCGCCGCCGGGGACACGGCGTTGCGCATGGCGATCACGCTGCCGACGGTGGCGCCCTTGCCATAGTGCACGTCCGGCATAACGGCCAGCCCGTGCACCCATGGCAGGTTGGCGACGTTGTGCAATTGGCGCATGGCGGCGTCTTCGATCGACTGAGGGTCAGCCCACATCCGGATCGGTACCCTTGCGCCTTCAACTGCCGCGTACATCGTTTTTCCTGCCTCCCGGTGACTTGAGGCAGCAATGATCTACGGATTTTCCGCGCCACGCCACCGAATTTATTCAAATTCTAGGTTCTCGGCCGCCAAGACCACGTTGGACGGTTGCGATCCGTTGCACGTCACCAGCGCGCAAAAACGTCCTGCGCTGGATCCGCCGTGGCCCGGGCAACGCCGGGCCGCCCCCGGAGGTAATCCACCGGTGAGCAGCTCGAACGAGTTGGCGACGGTGGCAGTCCGAGGTCGCGGAGGTGACGCGAACCGGTCGGCCCCGCGACACCGGGTCATAACCGCAGCGTCGTCAAATCGACGTAACCTCTCTGCATGACACGCAGGATCGACTACCGGAGCACCTACGAGCGGCCCACCGCTCGGGTGTTCGCAGCGCTGACGGACCCCGACTCCATCCGCGAGCGGCTGCGAGTGCTCGGCGGCGACAACGAACTGGTCGAGCACGAGGCGACCGCAACCGGCGCGCGGTTCCGGATCCGGCAGGGCGTGCGCGCCGAGGCGATCCCCTCGGTGGCGCGCGCAGTCGTCGGCGGGGACCTCTCGATCGACCGTAGCGAGATCTGGCGTCGTGAGGCCGATGGTGGTTATGCGGGCGAAGTGACGGCGGGTGCGTTGGCCGTGCCGCAGGCGATCACGGCTTCGCAGCGGCTCCGGGATCTCCCGCCGACGGGGTGCGAGTTCGTAGTAGCGGGCGATGTGAAGGTGGGCATCCCGCTGCTCGGCGGCAAACTGGAAGACCTCTTCGCGGGTGAGGTGCACAGCCTTCTGGCGGCCGAGCACGAATTCACGGTCGACTGGTTGTCCCGGCACGGCTGACAAACGGGCTCTGCTTCCGCGGTCGGCCAATGGCGCGTCGGCGCGAGGCATCTCCCCGGCTGAACGGGTCGAGTTCTCCCAGTTCAAGGTCGTGCAAGCGATTCGGGTCCTTGACCGGGTGCGACCGCGGGCCCCAGAGACTGTTGGGTGACTGTACGACACTGAGCGTGGCGTGATGTTGATCGCGGCCAGCGTGTCGAGATGCAAAGAGATCATCCCCGCCGTGATCTTGTTGTGTGTGCAACTGCGATATCGGCGGGGTTGATCGCCGCCCATGCTGTCCGTCCAGTCTGGCCGATGAGGTGTGGGCCGTCCTGGAACCGTTGATTCCGGTACGGGACCGCCGAAAGGGCGGTATGGCAAGGAAGTAAGACGATCGACTGGTACTGAGCGGGATCTTCTACGTGCTGCGTTCGGGTCGTCAGTGGCGGATGATTCACCGCGATCTTGCCCTGGGACGCGGCCTGTAGCTGGTTTCGGGACTGGAGTGCCGACGGCACGATCGACCGTGTCCACGACGCGCTGCGCGATCAGGTTCGGCACCAGGCCGGACGCACGGCGGACCCGTCGGCGGCCGTGCTCGACGCCCAGTCCATCAAAGCAGTGAGGGCGGCGAAGCGCGCGGGCTCGATATTCTCGGGTCAGCGCCCCGAATCCACCGGCCGGTCGGCGAAGATCCCTTCGAGCATCCCGGTGGCCTGGCCGACCTCGATCAGGTAACCGTCGGGATCGCGCATGTAGCAACGGATCTCGGCCTTGCGGTCGATGGGTTCGGTGAGGAACTCGGCGCCCTTCCGGCGCGCCTCGGAGTGGAAGGTGGCGATGTCGGCCACGCGCACGTTCATGAAGGCCGACAGCGTGGTGGGCCGATCCGGGGGCTCCAGGACTACGTCGGGCTTGTCGGGAGTAGGACCACCGCCAGGGTTCATGATGATCCACGAGTTGGCGACCTTGACGATCGCCGGGTTCTCCTCCAGTACGACCTGCCCGCCGAAGATGTCGGCGTAGAACTCCCGTGACCGGGCGACGTCGCGCACGGTGAGGAAATGCGTGATGACGAGGCCTTCCTCGGGTGTCGGCCAGTCCTCTCGAAGCATGAGTCTCCTTTCGCGGTACCGATCGGTACCTGAATCGGCATTCGGCTCCGCGAGCGGTGGGTGGACCCCGACCAACAATGGAACACCCGGTTGGCGGCGGACGCAGCGCGACCGCCGCCGATGCCTTCCCGCTTCGGGATTCACGCACTCCCAGGTCCAGGCGCCATTTTCGCCTAGTAACGAAGTCGTCTCGATCGACGGCGTCGAAGTCGAAGGTGAGACCTGGCTGTTCCAGTCGTGCGTCGTCGACGGCGAACCGCACGTCGCGGCGGGCCGGTACCGCGACCTGATCCGGCGCCGACCGGACGGCTCGTGGCTGTTCGTCGAGCGCGAGGTCTCTTTCTTCTTCTGGTGCCGATGAACTCCGGTTGGGCACCGCCCGGATGAAAGGGCCACCAATGTCTGAAGTGGACAGTTAGCCGATTGTTGCGGGCAGGTCGGCTCGCGGTCTACTTCGGCACCGGCCCGGGGCTCCTCGGCCGTGCGGCGATCCGGAAACCCGGTAGCCCGGTCCTGAGCCCTGTTGCTACGGTGGAGTGAAGTGCGAGTGAAGGAGTCCAGACGTGATTGGCGACGACGACATCTCCGGGTGATACCCGAACGTGATCTGTCACCGGCAGGCGCTCGTGCGCGCCGCCGTCGTGGCCATGCCGTCGTTCCAAAGTTCTCCGCCCGGTCGCCTCGGTGCGCCCGCATCACCCACGAGGGTTCTCACACATGTCCGATGCGTTCATCACCTGCTTCAACCTGTCCTTCTCCTGGCCGGACGACACGCCGGTCTTCCAGGACCTCTCCTTCACCGTCGGCGGCGGCCGTACCGGCCTCGTGGCCCCGAACGGCGCGGGCAAGAGCACGCTGCTGAAGCTGATCGCCGGCGAGTACCGGCCCGCCGGCGGTTCCACGTCCGTCGAAGGGGTGCTCGGCTACCTCCCGCAGAGCTTGCCCCTGGACGGCGATCCGACCGTGGCCGAGCTCCTGGGCATCGCGCCGGTGCTCCGGGCCCTCGCTGCCATCGAGTCCGGGGATGCGAGCGAGGAGAACTTCGCCGCGGTCGGCAACGACTGGGACATCGAGGAACGCACCCGCGCTCAGCTGGAACGGCTTGGCCTCGGGGGCGTCTCCTTGACCCGGCGCCTGCCGACCCTCAGCGGCGGCCAGGTCGTCTCCCTCGGCCTGGCGGCACAGCTGCTGAAGCGGCCCGACGTGCTGCTACTCGACGAACCGACCAACAACCTCGACGTCGACGCGCGCCGCAAGCTCTACGGCTTGCTCGAAGACTGGCAGGGCTGCCTGCTGCTGGTCAGCCACGACCGGACGCTGCTCGACCGCATGGACCGCATCGCCGAACTGGACCAGGGCGAGATCCGGTACTTCGGCGGGAACTTCACGGTGTACGAGGAGAGCGTGCGAGCCGAGCGGGAGGTCGCGGAAAAGAACATCCGCACCGCTGAGCAAGAGGTCAAGCGCGAGAAGCGGGAGATGCAGCAGGCCCGCGAGCGGACGCAGCGCCGGGCCAGCAACGCCGCCCGCAACATCGACAGCGCCGGGCTGCCGAAGATCCTCGCCGGGGCGCGGAAGCGACGCGCCCAGGAATCGGCGGGGAAGGCCGACGAGACGCACGCCGCGCGGCTCAACGACGCCAAGGCGCGGCTCGACGAGGCTGAACGTGCGTTGCGCGATGAGCAGCTGATCGCGCTGCAGCTGCCCGGGACCAACATTCCGGCCGGGCGCACGGTCTTCCTCGGCGAAGGGATGCGGGTTCGCCGCGGTGAGCGAGACCTCTTCGCTGGCGAAGGCGTCGACCTGGCGATCCGGGGGCCCGAGCGGGTCGCGCTGACCGGGCTCAACGGCGCCGGGAAGTCCACGTTGCTGCGCGTGATCAACGGCGATCTGGAGGGTGGCAGAACGAAACGCGCCGATGGTCGGATCGCCTACCTCTCGCAACGGCTGGACCTGCTGGACCTCGACCGCACGGTGCTGGAGAACCTGGTCGCCTCCGCGCCGGAAATGCCGGAGTCGCAGCGGATGCACTTGCTCGCTCGATTCCTCTTCCGCGGCACGCGCGTGCACCTCCCGGTCGGGGTGCTCTCCGGCGGCGAGCGGCTGCGCGCGACCCTGGCCTGCGTACTGTTCGCCGAACCGGCCCCCCAACTTCTGCTGCTCGACGAACCAACCAACAACCTCGACCTGGTGAGCGTTGGGCAGCTCGAAAGTGCGCTCAACGCCTACGAAGGCGCGTTCGTGGTGGTGAGTCACGACGAGCGGTTCCTCGCGAACATCGGCGTGAACCGCTGGCTGCGCCTCGCCGACGGAAGCCTTGTAGAAACTGGTGCACCAGCCTGAAACGGGTGCTGGCAACGCCGGCCGTGAATCTTTTGGGCCCGAAGTGCACGCACGGCCAGAGCTGCCAGGCCCCCGCACCGATGCGGTTGGCGAACTCCTTAAGGTCGCCGGGCTCTCGGTCGAGCGCGTGCTGCACGCCGTCGGAGACGTGGCGCCGGTCTAAGCTCTGCCGGATCGGTTCCACCGCGTCGGCGCAGCCCGTTGATAGGTAGGGGGCCGGTCAGTGCTGAGAGGAAATCTCCCGGGGACAGCTGGACTTAGCGGATCTCTCGGCGGGTGACCCCGGAGATCTCGGCGACCGCTTCGGCGAGGGGCCCGGCTCGGTGGCCCGACAGCTTCCGCGCGGGTACGCACCGCGGGTGAAACTTAGGCCGAAAAGATCTTGTGGTGATCGGGTTGGGCGTTGTCTCATGGGCCTCATGCGCAGGACGGGCGCTGTCGCGCTGATCGCGGCACTCGCCGCAGGATCGTTGATGTTGGGCAACTCCAGGGCCATCGGGCGGGAGTCCGCGTCCACGGTCGGGATCGACCTCGACACGGTGACGATTGGGGAGCTCCAAGACCGGATGTCGAGCGGGTTGCTGACCTCGTCGGCGCTGACCGCCGCCTACCTGGGGCGGATCCGCGCCGTCGACGCCAAGATCAACGCGGTGCTGCGCACCGATCCGACGGCGATGCTCCAGGCGGCCGCGAGCGACGTCCGGCACCGCAGGGGCCCCACCCTCGGGCCGCTCGACGGAATTCCCGTTCTGCTCAAGGACAACGTGAACACCCGGGACCTGCCGACGACGGCCGGGTCGTTGGCGCTGGCGGGGAGGCCGCCGCGCTCGGACGCCGCTGTGGTGACCCGGCTGCGGGAGGCGGGCGCGGTCATCCTCGGGAAGACGAACCTGTCCGAATGGGCGAACTTCCGCGCGGAGAAGCCCACTTCCGGCTGGTCGGCGGTCGGCGGGCAGACCCGCAACCCGTACGTACTGGACCGCAATCCGTGCGGTTCGTCGTCGGGTTCCGCCGCCGCGCTCGCCGCGTCGCTGGCGCAGGTGGCGATCGGCACCGAAACCGACGGCTCCATCGTGTGCCCAGCCGGGATGAACGGGGTGGTCGGCCACAAGCCGAGCCTCGGCCTCGTCAGCCAGGAAGGTGTGGTGCCGATCTCGGCGGAGCAGGACACCGCGGGCCCGATGGCGCGCAACGTGATCGACACTGCGCTGACCCTGGCGGTGCTGCAGGGAGCGGACACCGACGCTGCGTTCTCACCGCCGAGCGACCTGCGCGGCAAGCGGATCGGCCTGTGGCGGCTTCCGGTGCTGGGACAGGAGGTCGACGCCGTGATGACCTATGCGGAGGAGAGGCTCCGCGCCGCTGGAGCCGAGGTGGTGGAGGTGACCCCGCCCTACCAAGACCGGCTCGGCGTGCTGGAGTTCCCCGCGCTGCTGAGCGAGTTTCACCGCGACATTGACGCCTATCTCGCCACCCGCGAGGGCCCCCGGGATCTCGTCGAGTTGATCGAGTTCAACCGCCGGACGCCAGCGGAGCAGACCTGCTTCGCCGGCCAGGAGCTCTTCGAGCGGGCGCTCGCCGCACCGCCGACGACCGATCCGCAATACCAGGCGATACGCGCCGAGCTGGCGGATCTCTCCCGCCGTTCTCTCGACGAGACCATGGCCGCGCACCATTTGGACGCCATTGCTTCGCCGACGAACCCACCGGCGTGGACCACGGACTGCGAGCGCGGTGACGACGACGTCATCCCGTCCTCGACCCCGGCGGCGGTGGCGGGCTACCCGTCGGTGTCGGTGCCCGCCGGCTCCGTCGGCGAGCTGCCGATCGGGTTGCTGCTCATGGCGGGCTACCGGCAGGACGCCGAGCTGCTGTCGCTCGCGGCGGTCGCCGAGCGCGAGCTCAACGCCTGGCGGGCGCCGCGCTACCTGCCGACCGTGGGGCCCGACCCCACTCCCTGACGCGCTCGGTCACGAGCCCAACAGCAGCCCCAGTTGTCACTTCCGAAGCACACGTCGCCGCCTGTCGTCCGATCCGGTAGCGGTGTCGGCCCGGGTGCCTCCGGACACCGGGCGGGATCGCATTTCCGGCGTTATGGTGCGCAAGTCCGTGGTGCGTCGCATCGCGTGCTTGGGGGAATCGAATGCTGGTTCGTCATGCGCCGCCAGGTCGTCGAGATGCCCAGTGGACGCGTACGTCCGTGCGTTCGCGGGCAGATTGCCCGAACGCGCATTCGAGTCGGCGTTTCACCTGGAAAGGAATTGATCGTCGTGACCGACGTCGCAGAGTTCGCGCTGTCCAGGCTCGCAACGGTGGTCCGGATCGAAAAGCCCTGGGGCCACGAGGATATCTTCGCCGTCGTGGAGGGCCGATACGTCGGCAAGGTGCTGCACATCCGCGCAGGTGAGGCGCTTTCGCTGCAGTACCACGAGAAGAAGGAGGAGACGGTCGCCGTCCAGTCGGGCTTCGCGCTGCTCGACCTCGGGTCCAGCCGGGCGTCGCTGGTCCGGATGGAGCTGGGCCCCGGCCAGACGGCGAGCATCCCGTCCGGGGTCGTGCACCGGATCATCGCCGTGTCCGACGTGGTCCTGCTGGAAGCCTCAACCGCGGATCCGGGGTGGCAGGCGGACGTCGTCCGCCTGGAAGACCGCTACGGCCGCGCCGTAACCGCATAGCCTGCAGCGGTCAGGCCGGCACTTCGCAGCGGTTTGCTGCCCAGAGGGTGTGGAAAGAGCCTTCGCGGTCGGTGCGGCGGTAGGTGTGGGCACCGAAGTAGTCGCGTTGGCCTTGGGTGAGCGCGGCCGGGAGCCGATCCGCGCGCAGGGCGTCGTAGTAGGCGAGAGCCGCCGCGAATCCGGGTGTTGGCACGCCCTGGGTGGTGGCGGCGACCAGTACCGCCCGCCAGTCGTCCTGTGCGGCGGTGATTTCCTGCGCGAACGTCCGGTCGGAGAGCAGGCTCGGCAGGTCGGGGCGCGAATCGTAGGCGGCGCGAATGCGGTCGAGGAACGCGGCGCGGATGATGCAGCCACCGCGCCAGATCGAGGCGATCGCACCCAGGTCGATGTTCCAGTCGTATTCTGTGCTTCCTGCGGCGATCTGGTGGAAGCCCTGCGTGTAGGACACGATCTTGGACGCGTACAGCGCCTGCTCGACCTGGTCGGCGAACGCGGTCGCCTCGGAGCTGCCCAGCGGTTTCGCCGCGGGGCCCGCGAGCCAGCGGGAGGCTTCGCGCAGCGCGGTGTGGCCGGACAGGGAGTGGGTGAAGACCGCTTCGGCGATGCCCGGCACCGGCACGCCCAGTTCGAGCGCGAGCTGCACGGTCCAGCGTCCGGTGCCCTTCTGCTCCGCCTGGTCGGCGACCACGTCCACGAACGGCCTGCCAGTCGCGGCGTCCACATGGGACAGGACTTCGGCGGTGATCTCGATCAGGTACGAGTCGAGGCGGCCGGTGTTCCAGGTGCGGAAGACGTCGGCGATCTGGGCGGGGGAGAATCCAGCGACATCGCGCAGCAGTTGGTAGGCCTCACCGATCAGCTGCATGTCCGCGTATTCGATGCCGTTGTGCACCATCTTCACGAAATGGCCCGCCCCGTCGGGGCCGATGTGCGTCACGCAGGGTGCGCCGTCGGCGGCCTTCGCGGCGATCTTCTCCAGCATTGGTCCGAGGGAGTTGTAGGACTGTGTGGATCCGCCGGGCATGATGCTGGGCCCGTGCAGCGCGCCTTCTTCGCCGCCGGAGATGCCGGTGCCGACGAAGTGAATGTCGCGCTCGCGCAGTTCGCGCTCCCGGCGCCGGGTGTCGGCGAAGTGCGCGTTGCCGCCGTCGATGATCATGTCGCCCGGTTCCAGCAGGGGCGCGAATTCCTGGATGACGGCGTCGGTGGGATCACCGGCCTTGACCATGATCATGAGGCGGCGGGGGCGTTCCAGCGCGGAAACGAAATCGGCCGGGGTTTCGGTCGCGACGAAGTCGCCTTCGTCGCCGAATTCGTCCATGAGGGCGTGGGTCTTCGCCGCGGTGCGGTTGTGCACGGCGACCGCGTAGCCGTTGCGCGCGAAGTTGCGGGCGAGGTTGCGCCCCATGACGGCGAGCCCGGTGATGCCGATCTGCGCTGAAGCGCTCATGCGGATAGCTCCTGTCGGTTACGCCGTCGACGCGGCGCGGGTGTGGTGACCCCAATTCTCGAACAGCAGCCGACCCGGCGCAGGGTTCTCGACCGGGTGCTTCGCCGGGACGCCCGCTTGCGAGTTCAGCTGCCGGAAAAGGATTTCCGGATCTTGCGGTCACAGGCGGAGTTCTGGCGAACATCTCCAGGCGGCGTCCGTGGTAGGCGACGTCTTCCGAGTCGTGGACGGTTCCCTGTTGCTCCTGCTGCCGCAAGGGTGCGGCCTCGCGGCGCGACGGTGCCGCAGGGGCGCCGCACGGATGAGGCCGAGTGGTGCAACGCCCTTGCCGTGCACGCTTCGGTCAAGGTCCCGGAGTCAATTGCCCCATTCACGATCGCTGGTGGACGCACGGTTCGTCGACGGCTAATGCGGCGGATTCCGCGCCGCCGTGCAGCCGAACAGGTGTGCCTGCGAGATCCAGCCTCCACGCGGTGCCGAGAGCGCGGCATGCGCAGGCACCACGGTCGGTCCACGCCAGCCGCGACTATGGCTCCTCGCCCGCTGTAACCAGAGATTCCTGTTGCGAGATCACGCGGTTCAGGTGCTCGCGCGAACTCCAGCGCGCTGCCTCCGCGTCGCCGGCCGTGATGGCTTGGAGGATGGCGCGGTGCTCGGCGAACGTCCTCGGGAGGCCCGCGAAGTAGGCGCGTTCGTTCTGCTCCAGGATGCGCCCGCCTCCCGGATCACCGTCCGGCTGACCTCGTATATTGACGGCCTGTCCTCATACAATCGTGGGTGAAGGCCAAACCCCGTCGGGGATGGGCGTTCAGAAGCCGAAGGTGGTGACCTGGGGGACGGTGCCGGCGCGCAGGTGCTGGAGGATGTACTGCTCGTGTGGGACGGTCGGACTCGGCGGCGTGTCCAGCGGAAACCACCGCAGATCGGCCGTCTTCTCGGGCTCGGCCCGCCTGGGCTGACCGGTCCAGCGGTGGCATTCGAAAAAGAAGTCCACCCGCTCGTTGATCGCCCGGCGGTCGCCATGCGTTCGGTGCATGACCGACAGCGGTACGAGGTCTTCGGCTGAGATGTCGATCCCGAGTTCCTCGGTGGCTTCCCGGCGCGCGG
The DNA here is from genome assembly GCF_053599315.1 of Saccharopolyspora sp. NPDC000995. Taxonomy (NCBI): domain Bacteria; kingdom Bacillati; phylum Actinomycetota; class Actinomycetes; order Pseudonocardiales; family Pseudonocardiaceae; genus Saccharopolyspora; species Saccharopolyspora sp. NPDC000995. Next base: position 257 of record NZ_JBSFLZ010000052.1, on the reverse strand, counting down.
CGTCGATGACAGATTCACCGGATTCGACGTGGCCCGCTGCGGCCATGGCCCAATGCCCGTCCATGTATCCGGTGTTGCGGCGCAGCTGCAGCAGAACCTCCTCGCGGGCGTCCGACCTGCGAAGCGCGATGTAAACGGAAGGAACGACCTGAAACCGATCAACCATTGGTAGTCAGGGGCGCGGTGTCCCGAAGGACCCGGTTCCCCATCCCCCTTTCAATCCGTACGTGCGGTTTTCCCGCATACGGCTTACCGAT
>NZ_JBSFLZ010000051.1:0-43047 GCF_053599315.1 Saccharopolyspora sp. NPDC000995 | reverse complement strand
TGAAACGGCGAACCGTAGGAGGCGACGCGGTGCACCGTCACGCCGTCCTCGACCTCCGTGCGCGACTCCCGGTCCGTCGAGTGGCAGACGACGTGTACGTCGTGGCCGCGACCGGACAGCCCGGTCGCCAGGCGGTGGCCGAAGTTCGCCGCCCCGTTCACGTCGGGGGGGTACGTTGTCGCGCCGACCACTATCCGCAGCGGGCGCCTGCTGAACGGTTGCGAAGTCAAGTGGAACTCCCGTCAGGACGATCTGTCGAACTCGGTCCGGCAAGATCACTGCTGCCGGTCGCAGTGGTCGTGGAGGTCGCGGTGTTCGTCGGGGGCACAGCGGTCGAAGGCACGGTAGTCGCAGAAGGCAGAACGACAGCAGAGGACACAGTGGCCGCAGCGGCGACGGGAGCGCGGCACCCCTGGGTGTCGGGGTGGTAGCGGGCCAGCGCGAAGACGCCGGCGCAGGCCACCACGGCGCAAAGGGCTTCACCGACGGCCGTCCACATGCTGACGTGGTCGGCTTCGCCGAGCAGTCCGATGCCCAGGCCCACGGCCACCAACGGGTCGATCACGGTCAGGCAGGCCACCACGAGGTCCGGCGGGCCGCTGGCGTACCCGTGTTGCAGCAGCCAACCGCCCACCACCATCGCGGCCACGATGCCGAGCAGCGGCAGCGGGTTGATGTCCAGCAGTTCGGTCGTGCCGAGCTGCTGCGCCACTGCCCGCATCAGCACCGAGACGTACCCGTACGCCACCGCGCAGCCGGCGGCGAAGAGCACGCAACGCGCTTTCGACCGGGTCAGCACGGCCAGCACGGCCAGCATCAGGATCGCGCCGGCCACCAGCTGGGTGGCTAGCAGCTGCTCGCCGCCGGCGATCGGGGTGGCGGTGGCGCTGCCAGCAGCGAGGAACACGAAAGCGCCGACGCCTCCGGTGGCCGCGACCACCGAGAGCGCGACGCTGGGTTTGAGGTCGCGCGCGTGGATGCCCTGCTGCCGGAGGTTCAGCAGCACGGTGATCGGCAGCGCCAGCACGCCGACCGGCTGCACCACGCTCAGCGGTGCCAGGCCGAGCGCGCAGGCGTGCAGCACGGTGCCGCTGCCCAGTGCCGCCAAGCCCCCCAACCAGCGGGGGTTGCGGAGAAGCTGGGCCTGGCTGCGGAGGCCGAGCCCGCCGCCGTCCATAGCGTCGTGCACCGCAGCGTGCTGCAGTCGTGCTCCCACGGCGTACCCGCAGGCCCCCAGCGCGGCAAGCAGCACAGCGAGTGCAGTCATCGCAGACCACTCCCTGCGGGTGTGGTCGGATGGCGGTGCACGACCGGGTCTGTCCTCTTCACCAGGCTGCGGGAACGTTCGACTACCGAACACCCTAGTGCGCGATCCATGCCACGTCCCGCTGTCGAGCCCCGCGGCGTCCGCCACGTCGGCCTACTGCCAGTGCCAGGTTCCGAACCCGCCGATTCCTGCCTTCGCTGCCCGTCCACACCGTTCAATCTCGCGTCTCGCGAGTCCGGCTCACATCCGGGTCCGGACCCCCAATTTCCCTGAGACGTGTCAGGTTCGCACCCTGGGGCGCCCGCCGGGCCGCTGGGTCGCGACACCCCCGGATCGACCCCGAAACCCCTCCGGGCCTGCGGAAACGAGGTTCGGCACCGCCCCGGTCAAACCTCCGGGAAGCCCGCATGCCAGCCTCGCTGCGCCCACCGGGCATTAAAGCAAAGCACGTAATTGCGGCGGCTCGTGAAACGCCAGACGAATATGTGCGAACCGATCCGGTGAACGAAAGTCGACTGTTCGACGAAACGTGCGGAAAGAACCCAGCAAGTTTCGGAATCGTTGCACCCGCGCACGACGAAGGTGCGCCGGACGCACCCCTCGCATGCGCTTCTGCACTGTCCGCCGGATACACATGCACGACTGTAGAACAGCGTTGCTGAGGACTTTGTCAGCAACACTTCCCACCCAGGCCGGACCACAACGGCACTGCCCAGTGGGCAAACCCACGAATTATCGATACCCGGGTGAAGACACCCCGCCAGCAGGGAAATCACATTGGGCGAAGATCAACTATTCGGGCGGAAACGGTGACGAATGCGACACCACGACAACATCACGCCCGCGAAACCGTTCGCGCACAGAAACAAATCGGTCACGACCAGTAATCAAATCCGGCGGTACCCCGGCCCGAGCGGCAATGTTCGCCTATCCAGGTGAGACTATGCACTCGTGGCTGCCGACTCCGACGTCTCCCAGCACGGCCGGTCCTCGAAGCCAGCGCCCGCCGACACCGACGAGCGCAATGCGGTCGGCGCCAAGGCCGCCGTGGTGGCAGCACTCCTGGGCGGTGCGCTGCTGACCGCGCTGGCCGCGACCGCCTACACGGCCGTCGGCACCATCCCGGGCCTCCCCGACCTGCCGCCCCTCGTGCGCTTCGGGTTGCCGGCCGCGCGAGCCCTGCTCGACGTCGCGGCGCTGGCGACAGTCGGTCTGAGCCTGCTGCCGAAGCTGCTGGGCTTCGACCGCCCCAAGCACACCGAGCCGGTCATGGCGCTTGCCAGGCGGTTCACGGTGATCACCGCGCTGGTCTGGATGCTCAGCGCCCTGCTGTCCCTGGTGCTGCACACCGCGGAGCTCAGCCCGGACCGCCCCCTGACCACCGGGCTGGTGATCGACTACGTGGCGAACGTCCCGGCAGGTCCCGGTCTGCTCGCCAGCGCCGGCGCCGGGCTGCTGTGCGCGGCGCTGGGCCTGGTCGCGGTCCGGTTCGGCGAGAAGGTCCCTGCGGAACTGCGCACCATCATCGCGCTGCTCGGCCTGCTCCCGATGCCGCTGACCGGTCACGCCACGGACTGGCGGTACCACGACTTCAGCATGATCTCGATGGAGCTGCACGTGATCGGCGCGGCGATGTGGACGGGCGGCCTGGCCGCCCTCGCGCTGTTCGTGGCGCCGCGCCGCGGACTGCTCGCCAAGGCCCTGCCGCGCTTCTCGAAGCTCGCCACCATCGCGATCGTCGTGGTCGGGATCTCCGGGCTGTTCAACGGCCTGATGGAGCTGATCATCACGCCGGCCGTGGGCCTGCCCGGCTTGATCAACACCGGATACGGCCAGATCATCCTGGCTAAGGCCGGGTGCCTGGTGGTGCTGGGTGCGGTGGCGTCGCAGATGCGCTTGCGCATGCTGCCCCGCATCGCGCGCCACCAGCGCACCGCACTGATCGGCTGGGCCGCTGCCGAGGTCGGCGTGATGGGCATCGCCTACGGCTTGGGGGTCGTGCTCTCCCGTGCCCCGGTCATCGTCTGACCGCGCGACACCAACCGCCGCCAGCTCCGGCGACCGCTCTCGGTGTCGAGCAGGTAAGAGATGAGCCACCACACCGCGGCGAACAGGAACACTGCGTACAGCACCGACCAGTAGTCGATCGGCGGCGAAGCGAGGTAAATCTGCTGCATCCACAACGCCAGATAGGTCACCGCCGTCACGACCGCCGCCCCGGCGAACGGCCGGATCGCCGGCGCCAGCCGGAACGAGAGGTCGATCGCCATGGCCCCTGCGAGCAGGAAGAACGGCACGGCCGAGATCGGGAAGCCCGCCGCCGCGAGCAATGCCCAAGCCACGCAACGGAAAACGAGGTAACCCACGGCGATGGTGGTCGCCGTCCACTGGCGCCCGGCCAGCCGACGGGCGAGCACCAGCGTGCCGAGCCCGGTGACCGTCGCCCACGTCGGGTACACCCAGTCCGGCACCGGCAGCGTGAAGGACTTGACCGCGATCCAGTCCAGCGGCCGCCCGAGGTCGTCGGCGGCGAACTGCAGCAGGGTGTCGTCGGCGTATGGAGTACCGCGCTCCCAGGCCGCCAACCCGAGCACGCCGTACTCCTGGTGCTGGTTGAGGAACAGGAAGTTGTCGAGCACCGTGAACCACAGGAAGCAGGTGATCGGGTAGAAGTAGCGGTACCCGCCGCCGTAGCGGGCCCACCCGCGGAGCAGGCCGGCGCTCATTAGCCCGGTGCCGAGGTAGAGCAACGCGTGCGATGGGCTCCACGCGGTGATGTCCAGCCCGTTGATCCGGTGGTTGATCACGTCCAGCGGAGCGGCGACCAGGAAGATGCCGAGCCCCCACTGCATCCAGCGCAGCGTGGCGCGGTCGACGCCGGTCCCGGTGTAGGTGTGGAAGACCACCAGGCCGATCACGATCACGGTGCCGACCGTGTTGATCAGGTGCGGTGGCGCGAAATCGTCGCGCAGCCACCGGAAGTGCCAGCAGATGTCCCAGGTGGCACCCGCGATCTTGAGCACCATCGCGGCCACCCACCAGCGGTATAGCGCGACCACGAGTTCCCGGGGAGCGTCGCGACCCGGTTCACCACGCGTCCAGTGGCGACGGAGCAGCTCCGCTGTACTCGCCATCGCGTTCACCTCCGCACTTCGCGATGTTCACCCGAAAAACGGTAGTCGGTACTGATCGCGAGCGGGGCGCAACGACATACTCGATGGAATTTATTTTGGCGGTGCGCCCGGTCCGCGCACTACGGGCCGGAGCAGCCGGAATCCCGTTCGCCCCCTCCCCGGAACGAACGGTGTTCTGCGACGAACGACGGCTAGGTCAGCGCGGGATCTTCAGCACCTGGCCGACGTAGATCAGGGCCGGGTCGGTGATGCCGTTGACCCGGGCGATCTCCCGCCGATCGACGCTCAATCGCTGCCCGATCTCGGGGAGCGTGTCGCCGGGCTGCACGACGTAGGTCTCCTTTGGTGGCGGCGGAGGCGGTGCACCGGCCCCGGTGAGCACCTCCAACGGAACCATCGACACATTCAGGTCGGTGTTGCCGCCGATCCCCGGAACCTGCCCGTCCGAGGCATGCTGGTGCATCGCCACCCGGTCCGTGAGGTATCCGGGTTCACCCGGTGGGCGGCCGTAGTGCGCGACCCACAGGAACACCCCGGGGTCGACCCAGGTCTCCGGGGCGAGCTTGCCCTGGAACCAGGACGTCGAGGCGTAGACCACGACCTCGTGCCGACCCGTGTGCCCGCGTATCGCGTCGATGAATCCCTTGACCCAGGCACCCAGGTTCGGGGCATCCGTTTCGAGGTCCAGGCACGGCGGCAGGTTGCCCGCCGCGCTGGAGTTCAACCGCCCGAGCTGAGCGGCGAAATCGGCCGCGTCCTGCTGCGCGGAATTCGTGTCCGGGCGGGCGAAGTGGTACAGCCCGGTGATCAGCCCGCCACCGCGCGCACCGGCCAGCTGGGAGTCAAGCGTCGGACTCACGTATCCGACGCCTTCGGTCGCTTTGATGTAGGTGAACGCGTATCCAGCTCCCCGAACCGCTCCCCAGTCGGGTTCCCCCTGATATCGCGATACGTCAATACCGGGAATTCGCTCGGCCATGATCAACCCCCTGACTACGGCCTCCTGCCGGTGCCAAACTATCGAAGTCCAGCATTCGGGCAGTCCCGCCGTTCAGGTCAAGATCACCACCCGTTTGGTCGATATTCGAGCGAGATGTTGCGAAATCGCGGTGCGGGAAATTACTCAGATCGGGTTTTGTTCTCGGCCGCAATACGACCTTTTCGGTTCAGTGGATCGTCACTCGATCCATCGCGGACGCCGATTACGGCACGTGAAGCAGGCGGATCGAGCGGTTGCGGGCGGCGGGAAAATCGGTGGCGGAGGCAACCACACCGACAGCCGGACGTCTTCAGAGCAGCAGAGCAATTACCGACAACCCCGCCGCGAGGACGGGGACGGGAGGTGGTCATCGTGACCCCGCACCGATGGAGTTTCGGCCCGCGGGTGCTCCAGGCGTCCGGAGCGCTGCTGATCGCCGGGTTGATGGCGGGCTGCGGCGCGACGAGCGCCCAGAGCGGCCAAATCACGGCACCGGCGCAGAACGTCCGACCGGCTCCACCGGCCGCCAGTCCGGCAGAACAATCGGCGCCCCAACCCGGGACCGCCACCAGCACCGCCACCAGCACCGGCAGCACCGGCAGCCGGGCGACGCCCACGACGGCCGAGGTGCGTCACCAACCGAGCAAGGTGGAGCGCTGCCACACCTCGATGCTCACGGGCTCGCTGCAGAATTCCGAGGCTGGGGCGGGCCAGCGCTACGCGCAGTTGGTGCTGCAGAACACCAGCGAGCAGACCTGCACCCTCTACGGCTACGGCGGGATGCAGCTGGTCAACGAATCCGGCAAGCCGCTGCCGACCACCATGGAGCGGACGCCGAATCCCGGCCCGAACCTGATCACGCTCGCGCCCGGCCAGTCGGCCAGCGCCACGCTGCACTGGACGGCGGTCCCGCACGAGGGCGAGCCGACGGACGGGCCGTGCCAGCCGACTCCGGTCAGCGCGCAGGTCATCCCGCCGGACGAGACCGATGCCCTAGCCGTCACCTGGAACTTGGGCCCGGTGTGCGGCTTCGGCGCCATCAACAACAGCGCGTACCACCAGTGACACAGGTCAGGCACGTTGCCCGCGGAATCGGCCTCCGCCGCTGTCGTTGCACTGCTGAGCTGCGACGACACCGGCGAATCGGAAGACCGTGCGGCAAAAAACCCAAGGGGGATAGCCCGACCGGATGAGATGTGCTGGGGTGGCGACATGATCGAGCCAACGGATCGAGTGGTCAGCGGGCGGCACGGCGAGCTGGCGGTGCGCGAGTGGTCGGGGACCAACCCGGGTTGGATCGCGCTGATCGCGCACGGCTACGGCGAGCACTCCTGCCGGTACCAGTGGGTGGCCGGGCAGCTGGTGGGCGCCCGCGCGCTGGTCTACGCCCCGGACCACGTGGGGCACGGCCGCTCGCCCGGCGATCGGGTCTACTTCGAGAACGCCGAGACGATCGTGGCCGATCTGGAAGCCCTGCGCCGGGAGGTCGCCGCCGAGCACCCGGAACTGCCCGTGGTCCTCATCGGACACTCGATGGGCGGGATGCTCGCCGCCCGCTACGCCCAGCAACACCAGGAGCATCTGGCGGCGGTCGTGCTGTCCGCGCCGGTGCTGGGCACCTGGCACGTGCTGGACCTGCTGGAGCACGACGTGATTCCGGACACCCCGATCGACCCGGCGACGTTGTCCCGCGACCCCGAGGTCGGAGCGGCCTACGTCGCCGACCCGCTGGTCTGGCACGGCCCGTTCAAGCGCGCCACGCTGCAGGCGATCGACGATTGTCTGCTGGCCATCAACGACGGGCCGATGCTGGACAAGCCGACCCTATGGGTGCACGGCGAGGACGACGAGCTGGTGCCGGAAGCCGACACCCGCACCGGCATCGACCGCATCCGCGGCAGCGAGTTCCACGAGCACATCTACCCGGGCGGCCGCCACGAACTGCTCAACGAGACCAACAAGGCCGAGGTGATGAACGACATCCTCACCTTCATCGGCCGCGAGCTGAACTTGTAGGGCCCAGCTTCCCGGATCGTCTTACGTGAATGCTGGGGTAGCTCCTGCCGAAAGCCGAAAATTGTTAATAGCGGGCGGAAATAATCACGATCATTACCTGTTCGAGTGAGGCGTGTCGCTTGCGCGGTTGCAGCTCAGGTCCACCGCATGCAGCTTGAGGAGGCCGACGGGGGTCGGCCTCCAGGCGGGGCGGAGCTAGCGAGGTGGCCATGAACGTCGAGCGCGCACAGGACCTGATCGGCACTCCGGTGTTCGACAGCAACGGCGACCGGGTCGGCCGGGTCGGCAACGTCTACGTCGACGACCTCACGCACCAGCCGGAGTGGGTCACCGTCCGGATCGGCATCTTCGGCGTCAAGGAGACCTTCGTGCCGCTCAACGGCGCTACCACCGAAGAGAACCGCCTGGAGCTGGGCGTCTCCAAAGACCGGGTGAAGAACGCCCCGCGCGTCGAGGCCGAGCACGGCCACCTCTCCGACCAGGAGGGCCGCGACCTCTACAACTACTACGGCCTCAGCCAGTGCGAGTCGACCGGGCCTGACGAGGGCTAAGCCTGAGCACCGCGCCGGTTCGCGCGACTTCGCCTGATCATCCGTTCGACATTCCGGGCCCGTGCGGGAGAATGCGTCTCGCGATGGCTGAGAACACCGAGCTTGAACTGCTGATCACCGTCGTCGTCGCGGCCGACGACGAGTCGTCTGCACGTGCCGCGTGCCGTGGCCTGGTGCAACGAATCGGCGGCCAGATCGTGGCCTCCGGGGACTGCTCCGACGAGGAGCCCGGCTGCTGGTCGGTCACGATCAGCAGGGGCAGCGCAGAAACCGGGCAGCACGTCGCCGGGCTGTCCCGCGCGGTGCGCAACTTCCTCCGCGAACTCGGCCCCGACTACGCCCGGCACCGGGTGTCCTGCGAACCGCCGACGGCCTGGACCGTGGTGGACCACCCGGACCTGGTGGGTGACCTGGTCGGCGGCGGGGAGCGAATGCTGGTCGAGGCGTGGTCCGGCGGATCGATCCTGTTCGGCAGGTCCGATCTCGCAGATCCGGACGAGCCGCCCGCACAGGTCCAGGAGGGCATCGGAGACGTCGACGAGCACGGGAACGCGAGGACGCGGCTGCGGCTGCTGGTGGGAGTGGTCACCGAGCGGCGAGCGGGCGCGCAGTGGCCCGCCCGGGCGGTGGCCAGCCGCCTGTCCCGGACGGCCACGATCACCGGGTACGCGGTCGATCCGCCGCTGGTGCAGGTCGCGATGGACCTCGGGCCGGTGCTCGGTGACCTGCCGGAGATCGTGCTCGACGCGATGTCGACGCTCGGCGGCACCGGCTGGTCCCGGCTGCGCGTCGACGAGCACCGCGCCACCGCCCGGTGGGCGGCCGCCCCGACGCCGCCGTCGGGGGTGGCGTCGATCGAGATCTCGGCGATCGATCCGGAAACGGGCGAATAGAAATCCACAGTGGGCACAGTGGACGCCGCCGGCCGCGCCCGACTCCCTCGACCCGGCACAGCGCACACCCACCGACCCACCCGGGAGCATGCCGGTCGGGTGATCAATTCCACTGGTCGCCACACACCGTGATCATCCCGTGATCATCTGCACCCACCTGCCTGCGCCGTCGGCGACGCCGAACGCTAACTTGTGGACCGATACAGCGTTGCGCACCGGGGAGGTCCTGAGTCCAGATGGCGGGCGTCGAAGAAGTTCGCGCGGGCATTGCCTTGGCAAACCAGAAAATGCAGGAGGGCATCGCAGCCCTGCAACAGGGCAACCTCGCACTCGAAGAGGCGCAAGCCGCACTGGTGTCCGCGACCCAGGGCAGCACCCAGGAGGAGATGCAGCACGCGCACGGCATGCTCGCCGAGGTGATGCAGACGATCAACGGCGTGCAGGGCACGCTCAGCGCCACGATCAACTCCACCGAGGGCTACGCGGGCCGCCTGTAGGCTCCCGGCCGTTCTGCGAGGCGGCCGATTTCGCGCGAAATCGCCGCCCCCACGCGTGCCTGGTGGCGATTTCCCGCGAAATCGCCATACTGCCGCGACGACAGAAATCGACCCGACTCGAAGACAGGCTCGGTGGCCCGTGTCGACTCTCGACGAACTGATCCAGACGCTGCGCACCGCGGAGGAGCGCCTGGAGGACGCGGGTGCCCACCTCGCCACCTGCCGCACCGCGCTGGCCCAGGCGCAGCAGGCGCTGGCGAAACTCGACCCGGAGCACCCCGCATCCGCGATCCCTCCGGGCCTTCCCCGCGCAGATGACCAGATCGAGGGAACGCAGGCGGCAATCGAGCGCATCCTCGATACGGTCCGCGACTTCGCCACCCGCCTGTAGTACGCGGCAGCTTTCTCGCGTTCGGCACTGAACTGCGCCGTATTCGGCCTTGTGAATGGGCACCCCAGGGCACTGCCCGGTTCCTCGGCGAGTGGTATTTTGATCACAGTCCGTAACACGGGTTCCGAGGTGAGGTGTGGGTAAACGCAACGAGCGGCGGAGTCGGATCGAAGCAGCTTTCGAACGCCTGCGCACCAGCATCGCCTCGGCGCTCGGCGCTGCCGGGATGGAACACGACCGCGTCCTCGCCGAATGCGCGCAGCAGGAGTTCGCGCTGCGCATCGCGCAGGTCGGGGTGGCCGCTGCGGAACGCCAACCGGCGGAGATCGCCGATCCCGCGGACCCGGTGTTCCAGGCCGCGATGCGGGAAGCGCAGCGCAAGCGGGCGGAGATCTACGCGGAGTGGACGGAGCACGGGCCGGAGCAGCTCGGCAGGCTCGCGGCGGAGGCCGCTCCCGGGTCCGCCGGGCTCCCGTGGTCGGCGTGGCTCGGCGAGACCGGCACCCGGGACGCGACCGCGCCGCCGCCCGAGCTGTGGCGGATCGGCACCGCGACCGTCCCGGATTCGCCCGCCCCGCAACCGTTCCCGGCCGCCGTCCCGCTGCTGGACGAGTCACACCTGCGGATCATCACCGGCGACAACCCTGAATCCGCCGAAGCGCTGGTGCAGAACCTGCTGCTGCGGCTGCTCAGCCACTTCCAGCCCGGCCTGGTGCGCATCCACGTCTGGGACGTCGCGCAGCTGACCGGAACTCTGCCGGGGCTGTACCCGCTGGCCCGCGCGGGCCTGCTCACCGCGCACGATCCGACCCGGCTGGACGAGATGCTCGAAGCACTCTCCGACCACATCCGGCGGATCCACACCGATTCGCTGGTCGGCGGCCACACCTCGCTGCGCTCGCTGGCCGAGGACACCGGGCACCGCTCGGAGCCGTGGCGCATCGCGGTGCTCTTCGGCAACGGCGAGCCGCTGCGCGAGGAGCAGCAGCAACAGTTGCAGCGGATCGCCCGCAACGGCCTGGCCTGCGGCATCCAACTGATCGTCGTGGACCTCTCGCTGACCGTGAACAGCGCGATCGAGTCCGTCACGCTGCTCCGCAGCAACCGCGCTCGCACCAGCATGACCGGCCCGGAAGCCGTTGTGCAGCTCGACGAGTCCCCGTCACGCAACGAGGCCACCAAGGCGTGCTCGGCGATCGCGGAGGCGTTCCTCGCCCGGCGGGCCCGGGTGCGGACCTTCGACGACCTGGTGCCCGAGCAGCTCTGGACGCAGCGTTCGACGGCCGGGCTGCACGCGCCGGTCGGCTTCGACGAAGGCGAACCGGTGTGGATCACGCTCGGCGACGGCAGCCCGCACACCCTGATCGGTGGCCCCAGCGGTTCGGGCAAGACGAACTTCCTCTACGGCATGCTCGGCGGGCTCACCGCCCGCTATTCGCCGGACGAACTGGAGCTGTACCTGCTGGACTTCAAGGAGGGCGTGTCGTTCGCCCAGTTCACCCCCGGCCGCCGGGATCCGAGCTGGCTGCCGCACGCCAAGCTGGTCGGGGTGAACGTCAACACCGACCGCGAGTTCGGGCTGGCGCTGCTGCGCTTCCTGGCCGACGAGATGCGACGGCGCGCGGAATCCGCCAAGCAGCACGAGGTCACCAAGCTGGAGGAGCTGCGCGCCGAAGACCCGACCGGCCGGTGGCCGCGGATCGTCGCCGTGATCGACGAGTTCCAGTACCTCTTCGCCGAGCGCGACCCGGTGACCGCGCAGGCCGCCTCGCTGCTGGAGGACGTCGCGCGGCGCGGCCGTTCGCAGGGCATCCACCTGGTGCTGGCCAGCCAGGACGTGTCCGGGATCGAGGCGTTCTGGGGCAAACCGGCGATCTTCGAGCAGTTCATCCTGCGGATCGCGCTGCCCAAGGCCCGGCGGGTGCTAGCCGACCAGAACAATGCGGCGATGGAGCTGCCCCGGTGGCACGCGATCGTCAACCACGAGTCGGGCGTCAAGCACGGCAACAAGATCGCGCGCATCCCGGACGCGACCGCGAAGAACACCTTCGACGCGCTGCAGCAGGCGCTCTGGAACAAGCGCGACAAAGCCGCCCCGCCGCCGCGGTTGTTCGACGGCTCGAACCTCCCGGAACTGTCCACACTGGATGATTACGCGGAGCTGCGCGCACCGGTGGCGGTGCCGAAGGTGCTGCTCGGTCAGATCATCGACGTCAACGGCACGGCCGCCGCGGTGCGGCTCGCGCGATCGCCGGGGCGCAACATCGCGGTGATCGGCTCGGTGCTCGCGGACGCGATAAGCGTACTGGGCACGGCGACGCTTTCCCTTGCCCGCCAATACGATCCGGGCGCCATCAAGTTCACCATCGCCGCCCTGCTGGACGACGTGGAAGACGATGCCCACGGCGTCGCCGAAGCCCTTCGCGACGACGGCCACGATGCGGAGCTGGTCGGTTTGGACGGCATCGAGGCCGCACTGGCCGCCGTGGCCGAGACGATCGACCGCCGCTCCGGCGCCGACGTGCCGCACTGCCTGGTGCTCTACGCCGCCGACGCGGCGCACACCACGCTGGAGCGCAAGGACCCGACCACGAGGGTGAGCGGGCTGGACCACCTGCGGAAGATCCTCAAGCAGGGCCCGGAACTGCGGGTGCACGTGATCGGCTGGTGGCGCAGCGCGCAGCGGGTGAAGAACACCCTCGGTATGGGGCCGGTCGACGACATCGGCGCGTGGGTCGCCTTCGACGTGCACGGCCAGGAGCTGGCCGCGTTCGCGGCCGGGCAGATAGTCAACTGGTCGCCGCGGGCGCGGCGCGGCCTGTTCTTCGACCGCGCGGTGCACTCCCGGCCCGAGGTGATCTTGCCCTTCGACCTCGGCGACCAGGCCAAACAAATGCCGACGGTGCCCGCGCAGCGGGCGGCGGACGAGCCGTGCGAGATCCGGGAGGAAACCGGTGACTGAGCAGGTTCCGGCCGCGGAGCGGTACAAGGAGATCACCGCCCTGGCCACCACCGCCGCGCAGCAGCTGCGTCGGCACGAGCGGGAGCGAGCCGGCGAGCTCGGCGAGGCGGTCGCCGCGGGGCGGCAGCGCCGGGAGGCGGCCGACGAGCAGCGCGAGCAGGTCGTCGAAGACGTGCGCAAGCGGTGGAACGCCGCGATGGAGGCGCTGTGGGACGAGCGGTGGATGCAGGTCAAGGGCATGCCTGACCCGGACCCGGCGGCGCGGGCGTCCACTCCGGACGATTCCCGCCGCGAAGTCCAAGCGGCCTACATGGCGCTCTACAGTGCCCTCGAAAAGCCCCGCTTCGCCGCGCGCCTCCGCCTCCGCCGCAAGAAGGACTCCTGACCCAGATCGCTAGGCTCCTGAACTGGTGATCTTCGGGTTCTGGCGGGACCTGCTGTACGCGCACGAAGGCGCGGTTCGCGCCCGGCATCTGGAGCAACAGACCGAACAGGCATGGTGCCTGACTCTGACCACCAACGCCGTGGTGGCCTGGACGACGGAGTATTACGGGCTGGCGGTGGAGTCGATGCGGGCGGCCGGACGCCGCATCGACGACGAGGTCCTGGCCCACATTTCACCGGCGCACAGCGAGAACATCAACTTCTTCGGAGCCATCGAAGTCGACATCGAAGGCGAGCTCGCCCAGCTCGGCCCGACCGGCAACCGGCCGCTGCGGGTACGCGACACGCTGTTCTAGGAGGCCCAGGCCATCGAGTTGCGCGACGGGTTCTCCCCGCACGACTTCATCGGGCTCGGCGAGCTCGACCAAGATGCGCTGGTGGCGCAGTACGAGGCGAGGCACGTCATGGCTGGCGGCGACCAAAGCTCTTGCCGCCAACGGGGAATCGTCACCAGCGAGCAGGGCGTGATCGGTTGCACGTTACCCGAGATACGCAGATTGTTAATCAACCTGGTCCACCGCTACCTGCCCGACCCCGAACATGTCTGGCCCTACCGAGGACGCGGCCGCCCCCTCACCTAAAGCCGTTGCAGTATCAACGCTTGACCACCTGGAGCAGCTGGAACGTCACCGCGACGTGGCCTGAGTGGCGGGCCTCACCCCGAAATTCGGTGAACTCAAGCCCCAGGTCGGCGGCGATGCGGTCGAGCCACACACGGTCGCCGAGGCTATTGAATCCCAGCAACAACACCCCCCCAGGAGTGAGCCGCTGCATGCCCTCCGCCAGGTAGCGCCGGTGCGCGCGGTACTCGCGGTCGAAGATGGCGTGCTCGATGTCGTGCGAGTAGTCGAAGTGCTCGGGCGTTGGGATGACGTTGGAGTTCCAGAAGATGACGTCGAAGCGGTCGTCCCGGTCGAGCGGTTCGAACAGGTCTCCCTGGTGGACGGACACGCGGTCACCGACACCGTGCCGGGTGGCGTTGAGCGCGGTGTTCGCTGCTGCTTGGCCGCTGATATCGACGGCGGCCACCCGCGCACAGCCGCGGAGCGCGGCCAGCACGGCCGTAACGCCCGCCCCGCACCCGATCTCCAGGAACGAGCCTCCCGCCGGGTAAGGGAGCCAGTCGGAGAACAGCTCGGTCGAAGCCGTGTGGATGGGCACGAACACCTCCGGCAGGAGGTCCCAGCTGTGGCCGAGCAGGTCGAACTCGGCGGGCCGGTCGGTAGTGTCGAGGTGCCGGGCCACGAGTTGAAAGCCGACGTCCAACTCGGCCATCTTCCGCACCGCAGAGCGCTTCACCTTGCCGTTCGAGTTACGTGGCAGCTCCGGCACGATGACAACGTCCTCGGGAACCTTGTACCAGGTGAGCGATTCCTGGGCAGCGGTGATCAGCTCCGCTGCCACCTGATCGTGGTCGCTCACGCCGCTGACGAGCACGACGTAGGCGCGCAGTGTCGAGTTGCCGACTGGGCGCCGGACCGAACAGACAGCCACCTCGCGCACCGCGCCGTGGCGCAGGAAGAACTCCTCCACCTCGATCGGGTGCACATTCGTCCCGCCCACGACCTCGATGTCGTCGACCCGGCCGTGCACGGTCAGGAAGCCGTCCTCGTCTACGGTCGCCGAGTCGCCCGTGGCGTACCACTCGTCGACGAGGCGACGCGGCGGCTCACCGCCCTTGCGCACGCCGAGCGAGATTGTGGGTCCGGCGAGCTGGAGCAGGCCCGGTTCGCCCGCCGTCACCGGGGCGCCATCCTCGTCCACCACGCGCAGCCGGTACGGCGGAAGGATCTTGCCGACGCGGCGGTCCCGCCACGCCCCTGGTGCGTTAGCGACCAGCGCGTAGCCGACCTCGGTGGTACCGAAGACATTCAGGAACCGGCTGCCGAGCGCCGCACGGAACTGGGCCTCCTGCGACTCGGGTACGACCTCGCCGCCGCAGACGGCAAGCCGCAGCGACGCGAGGCGGCCGCTGTCGTCCGGCGTTTCCAGCATCTTCGCGTAGAAGCTCGGCTGGCCGTAGAAGACCGAGACCCGGTGCTCCGCGATGGTCTCCAGCGCTACCTCCGCCGTCGCCCGCACTGACCGCAGAACGGTTGTCGCGCCCCGGCTCAGCGGCAGGAAGAGGGAGTTACCGAGGCCGAACCCGAAGTACATCCGCGACACGGAGAAGCAGATATCGTCCTCCGTCAGCCGGAACGCAGGATTCGTCGCCTGTTCAAACATCTCAGGGTCGGCGTGGGTGTGGAAGCACAGCTTCGGGTCACCGGTCGTTCCCGACGTGAACAAGCCGAAGCCTGCCGCGTCGGTGCCGCCGGTGAAGTACGACGCCTGACCGGGGACGCGCAGCTTGTCCGGGTAGATGGCGAGCGCGCTGAACCGGGACGCCAGCGCGGGAGCGCAGATCACCGCCGCGGGATCGGCGATCTCCCCTGCCTTGCGTAGCTCGTCGATGTGCAGGTCCGTGTTGACCGGGATCGCGACCAGCCCGGCCTGCAGCGCCCCCAGGAACGACCAGACGAAGTCGATGCCGTCCGGCAGGGCCAGTAGTACCCGATCACCCGGCGTGAGCCCGGCCTCCAGCAGCGCGGCGGCGGCACGCCCGGCCCCCTCGTGAACGTCGCCGTACGAATACCGGAGGCCATCCGCGACATAGGCTGTCCGGTGCGTCCAGTTGTTGCGTTCGGCCAGTGAGGCCAGTCGTTCGACGAGATTCCTGAACATCAGCGGCTGTTTTCCTTCCGGAAGCTGATCGGCGACCTCAATCGGAGAACACGGGTGGGATTCTGTCCTGGTGCTCTGCGTCCGAGGAGAACGCGTCAGCGGGTGTCGACGCTCCGTTTTGTGCGCAACGACGATTGTTGATCAAATTCGGCCAGTTGCGGCGAACTCGCATTCTTTCGAGTTTTTTGGGCAGTCAATATGGCCTGAAGGCGCCGCCGCTCAGTTCGGACGCGGTTCCGACGACAGGAGGCCCGCAGCGCCGTCCGGCCGCACGGATCATGGGAAAACCGTCGGCCCGATTTAATGCCGTCCGTTCCGAATTGACGACAGGGTTTTCCGACAGATAAAACGGTGAACGGCCGCGACCAGCGGCCGCCAGAGGCGGCGCGGTCATGGCGGAGCTTGTCTACGTGCGGGTTCCGAACTCGGAGAAGCCGAACGCCACGCACTGCAGAACGGTCGAACCGTGCGCCGCGGCCAGGGCTACAGCCTGCACGTCACCGCACTCCGCGACGTGCACCAGGCACTGCTGGCCACTGCGGTCGCGCTCAACGCCGACGGCGCTTCCTCGGCGGAGCGCAAGGCGTACCGGATCTACGCATACCGGCTGAACAACGCCGTGTCATCTCCGGTACCGGTGTAGCCGGTTCTGCTGCCCATTAGAGGGCGAAGCAGCTGGTAAGCGCATATCCGCCGGATATTCGGCGAAAACTACTGCGACCACGCTGGCGACCGCCGGCTCGCCGAAGACGTCGCCGCCCGCATCGGGCTGCAGGTGCGCGCCACCTTCGGCTGGATGCACCTCGCCACCGAACCGCCGGCCGCCCCGACCCCAGACATCAAGTGGCTGACCGCCGACGACGAGGACGGCGATCGCCCGCCCGATTCGCAAAGCGAAACCGGTGTCGTACCTGTTTCCGGACGCCCCGACGCTCGCCACTGGGCCGGGATCCGCGCCGCCGAGGGCTCGTTGCTCGCCGCCGGCGCCGACTCCTGGCCCGCTCCCGGGCTCCGGCTGATCTCCGGCGTCGCAACCCACCCCGGCCACCGCGGCGGCGGGCTGTCCACGATGCTCTGCGCATTCCTGACCGGGAAACTCGCCCGGGAAGAGGCGGTGACGCTGATGGTCGACGCGGACAACGAGCTTGCGCGCAGGGTTTACCGCGGCCTCGGCTACCGCTAGCGCGTGGTCACCGCGCTGGCCGGATGAGCTTGCCGGGGTTGAGGATTCCCGTCGGGTCGACGGCTTTCTTCGCCGCGGCGAGCACCTCGCCTCCGATGTCGCCGATCTCCGCGCCGAGCCACGGCAAGTGGTCGGCACCCACCGCGTGGTGGTGGGTGATCGTGCCCCGTCCGGCGATGGCGTCCGAGGCTGCCTCCTTGGCCCGCAGCCACTGGCCAATCGGGTCGGCGTTCCGGGGCACCAGCACCGTGAAGTACAGCGAGGCACCGGTCTCGTAGGCGTGCGAGATGTGGCACATCACGATCGGCGACTTGCCGTCGACCTTCAGGCTCCGCACCAGCGCTGTTCGCACGGCAGAGCGCAGTTCGCTCAGCCCGGTCCAGTGCGTCGCGGTCTCCAGCGTCTCCACGCACACGCCGCGATCCAGCAGCGCGTCGCGCTGCCGCGGCCCCGAGAACCGGTGGGATCGCCAGGCCTCGCCGACCGGCCGACCGAGCCGCACCGAGCGGATGCCCCGCAATGCGTTAAAAGTCGCCGATCGGCGCAGCTTGAGCTCGGCGCGGGACGCCGCATCCCAGCCGAGCACCAACAGGCAAGGATGCCGGATTCCCTTGCCACGCAAGTAAGACTTCAAAGCTCCGGCCTTGAGCACACCGGAGAGCTCGAGCTGCACCTAGGTTTCGTCCGCATCGGAGAACCTGGTGACGTCCGCCAGCACGCGCCCCTGCGCGAGCGCTCGCACCGCATCGACCCCGGACCGCCAGCCGTCCACCGCCAGGGCCTCGTACCGGCTGCGGACCGGCGCGGGCCGGACACGCAGCGCTACCTCGGTGATCACGCCGAGCGTCCCCTCGCTGCCGACCGCGAGCTGCCGCAGGTCGGGACCGGCCGCCGAGGCCGGCGCGACCCCGAGCCGCCACTCGCCTACCGGAGTCGCGAGCCGCACGCCCTCGACCATGTCCTCGAAGCGTCCGTAACCGGCGGAGGCCTGCCCCGCCGACCGGGTCGCCGCGAACCCGCCGATGGTGGCGCGCTCGAAGGACTGCGGGAAGTGGCCGAGCGTGAAACCGTGTGCGGCCAGCAGGGATTCGGCTTCCGTCGCGCGCATCCCGGCCTGCAGCACGGCGATCCGCGAGCCGGGGTCGAGCGAGACCAGCCGATCGAACCGGACCAGGTCCAGCGCGAGGACCGCGACCTTGTCGCCGCGCAGCGCGTCGACGCCGCCGACCACCGAGGTGCCGCCGCCGAACGGGACGACGGCGATGTCGTGCCGGACGCAGACCTCCAGGATTGCTTGCACCAGCTCAGGATCCGTGGGCAGCAGCACCGCGTCGGGCACCGCGAACTCGGTGCCGCCTCGGCGGCGCATCAGGTCGGAGTACGACAAGCCACCGGCCCGGCCAAGTCGCGATGCGGGATCGGTCAGCACCTGCTGCTCGCCGATCAGCGCGACGAGCTCGGCGCGCGCCGTTTCCGGCAGAGCGCTCTCGGCGACCTCCAGCAGCGAGGCGGGGACCGCGGGCGTCGTCACCTCGGCCAGCCCGGTCCGCTGCCGCAACCAGCGCAGCGAACGTGCCGACAGTGGCGCGGCCGACGCACCTGATTGGGTCCAGCTGCCGCGGAGGGTGTGTTCGATCAGGCCGTTCACCAGTACAGTGTTACATATGACGTCGCAATGTCACACGTCGCAATGTCACAGCAACGCGGCGGGGTCGGCCCCGGCAGCGGACCGAGCGATCCGCCCGGCGACGAACCGGGTCGGCGACGCCGAACTGCTGCGGGCCGCCCGGGAATGCGTGCTCGCCAACGGCGTCCGGCGCGCCACCCTGACCGAGATCGCGCGCCGGGCCGGGGTCAGCCGGATGACGCTGTACCGGCGCTTCCCCGACGTGCACAGCCTCGTCGCCGCGCTGATGACGGTGGAGTTCGGCGAAATCCTGCAGCTGGCCCGCGCCGGGGGCGCGACCGGAAGCGGCCGGCAGCACTTGGTCGCCGCGACGGTCCACGGCGTTCGCCTGCTGCAATCGGCGCCGCTACTGCGGCGGGTCCTGGACACCGATGCCGAGCTCCTGCTGCCCTACCTGGTCGAACGGCTCGGCAGCACGCAGCTCGCCGCCGAGGGATTCATCCGCGAATACCTCGTGCGAGGCCACGAGGACGGGTCGATCCGACGCGCCGACCCAGCCGTGCAGGCCCGTGCCCTGCTGTTGTTGGTGCAGTCGTTCGTAGTCTCCGCCGACCCTGCCACCAGCGGCATCGACCCGACGGCCCTGACCGACGAGCTCACGCACCTCCTCGACGGCGCCCTGGGCCCCCAGCCCACCGATCCCTGACCGAACCCGTATTCGACAGTTTCAAACTGAAACTGCGGGAAACCATTGACCGTACGCAATTCCAATTGAAACTGCGGTCCCCCGGTACCCCACCGATCCGCACGGAGGTCCGATGATCACCACCCCGCTGCCCGCCGGTTCGCTGCGCGCCACCTCGCTGAACGCCGCGCGTCGCGCCGCCGACCTGTCCGCAGTGGCCGAAGACCAGGTGGACGTGCTGGTGGTCGGCGGCGGCGTCGCCGGCACCGGGGCCGCCCTGGATGCGGCCGCCCGCGGGCTCTCCGTCGCGCTCGTGGAAGCCGAGGACCTCGCCTGGGGAACGTCCCGCTGGTCCAGCAAGCTCGTGCACGGCGGCCTCCGCTACCTCGCCCACGGCGACATCGCCATGGCCCGCGAAAGCGCCGTCGAACGCAACGTGCTGATGACCCGCACCGCTGCGCACCTGGTGCGCACGCTGCCGCAGCTCATCCCGCTGCACGGCAGCGTGTCGCGCCGCTGCGAGCTGGTGCTCGCCGCCGGGCTCCACGCCGGCGACGCGCTGCGCCGCACGGCCCGCACCCCGTCGAGCGTGCTCCCGCCTCCCCGGCGGATTCCCGCCGCGGAGGCGCTCGCCCTCGTGCCGGGTGTGCGCGCCGCCGACCTGCGTGGTGGTCTGCTCGGCTTCGACGGTCAGCTCGTCGACGACGCGCGCCTGGTCGTCGCGCTGGCACGCACCGCGGCCGGTTTCGGCGCGCGTATCCTCACCCACATTCGCGCGCGCCGGATCGACGGCGGCGGGGCCGACGTGGTGGACCAGCGCACCGGCGGGTCGCTGCGGATCGGGGCCCGCTCGGTGGTCAACGCGGCCGGGGTGTGGGCCGGGGAGCTCTCGCCGGACGTCCAGCTGCGGCTGTCGCGCGGGTCGCACCTGCTGGTCGACGCGGATGCCGCCGGGATCGCCGGGACTTCTCTTGTCGTCCCGACGCCGGACGAGCCGGGCCGGTTCGTCCTGCTACTGCCGCAGCCCGACGGCCGCGCCCTGCTCGGGCTGACCGACGAGCCGGTGCCGGGGCCGATCCCGTCCGTTCCCGAGGTACCGGGATCCGATGTGGACTTCTTGCTCGCGGCGGTGCGCGATGCGCTGGAGCAGCCGCTGGAGCGCAAGCACGTACTCGGTTCGTTCGCGGGGCTGCGTCCGTTGCTGGAGCAGCGGGGCCGCAAGGAGTCGGCCGACCTGTCGCGCAAGCATGCGGTGCTGACCTCGCCGGAAGGCGTGGTGACCGTGGTGGGCGGGAAGCTCACCACCTACCGAAAGATGGCCGCCGACGCCGTCGACGCGGCGGTCCGCACTGGTGGGCTGTCCGCCGGGCCGTCGCGCACCGCGGCCGTGTCGCTGGTCGGCGCCGCGCCGCGCCGCCACCTGACGAACGTCGAAGCGGCCGCGCCGCTGGTCGCGAAGTACGGCACCGAGGCAGCGCGTGTCGCGGCGCTGGCCGAGTTCGACCCGGACCTGGCGGACCCGGTCTCGCCGGGCCTGCGGCTAACGGCCGCCGAGGTGCTGTGGGCGGTCCGCCACGAAGGAGCCCTCGACGCGGCGGACGTCCTCGACCGTCGCAGCCGGATCGGCCTGAACCCCGCGGAACGCGCATCGGCCCTCCCCGTGGTCGAAGAACTCGTCGAACGCGCACTGCCTGGAGTTTCCGCCTGAGCGAACACAACTCTTGGGTCACCCGCACCGCGTCGAGCGGCTGGTCCTGGCCATCGCGGCCGGGGTCGTGCTCTACATGTTCCTGATCCTCGCTGGTCAGATGGTCGCGCAGGGCGTCGTGGAGGAGAAGGTCAGCCGGGTCGTCGAGCTATTGCTGTCCACGATCAAGCCGACCCAGCTGCTCGCCGGGAAGGTCGTCGCTCTGGGACCGGCAGGTCGAGCGTCAATCGGACACGGATCGGCCCCGGGGACCGGCCGAGAGGCCGGTGTCCGGGGCCGCTGGTGGGTCGGTCGCGTCGGCTACCGACTGGATTCAGGTTTCGATTCAGCGCTGGTTGATCGGCTGGTAGGCGCGTTCCGGCGAACCGGTGTACACCTGCCGCGGGCGGCTGATCTTGCGGGCCGGGTCCTCCAGCATCTCCCGCCAGTGCGCGATCCAGCCAGGCAGCCGGCCGAGCGCGAACAGCACGGTGAAGTACTTCGTCGGGAAACCCATCGCCTTGTAGATCAGGCCGGTGTAGAAGTCGACGTTCGGGTAGAGCTTGCGCTCGATGAAGTAGTCGTCGGCGAGCGCCTTCTCCTCGAGCTTCAGGGCGATGTCCAGCAGCGGGTCGTTGGCCCCGAGCTTGCCGAGCACCTCGTCGGCGGTCTTCTTGATGATCGCCGCGCGCGGGTCGTAGTTCTTGTAGACCCGGTGGCCGAAGCCCATCAGCCGGACGCCGGGCTCCTTGTTCTTCACCCGGTTGACGAACGAGTCGACGTCGCCACCGTTGGCCTGGATGCCCTCCAGCATCTCCAGCACCGCGCTGTTCGCGCCGCCGTGCAGCGGGCCGAACAGTGCGTTGATGCCAGCCGAGATGCTGGCGAACAGGTTCGTTTCGGCGGAGCCGACCATCCGGACCGTCGACGTGGAGCAGTTCTGCTCGTGGTCTGCGTGCAGGATGAACAGCAGGTCGAGGGCGCGGGCCAGCACCGGGTCGACCTCGTAGGGCTCGGCGGGGAAGCCGAAGGTCATCCGGAGGAAGTTCTCCACCAGGCCCAGCGAGTTGTCCGGGTACAAGAACGGCTGGCCGACCGACTTCTTGTAGGCGTAGGCCGCGATGGTGGGCAGCTTGGCCAGCAGGCGGACGGTGGACAGTTCCACCTGGTCCTTGTCGAACGGGTTGAGGCTGTCCTGGTAGAAGGTGGACAGCGCGGAGACCGCGGAGGACAGCACCGGCATCGGGTGCGCGTCCCGCGGGAAGCCGTCGAAGAACTGCTTGAGGTCTTCGTGCAGCAGGGTGTGTCGCCGGATTCGCTCGGCGAACTCGTCGTGCTGCTGCTGGGTCGGCAGCTCACCGTAGATCAGCAGGTAGCTGACCTCGATGAAGTTCGACTTGGCCGCGAGCTCCTCGATCGGGTAGCCGCGGTAGCGCAGAATGCCGGCGTCACCATCGATGTAGGTGATGTCGGAGAGGCAGGCCGCCGTATTGACGAAGCCCGGGTCCAACGTCACCAAACCGGTCTGAGCCAGCAACTTGCCGAGGTCCACCCCGGGGGCGCCCTCGGTGGGCTGCTTCACCTGCATTTCGTGCTCGCCAGCGTCATAGCGCAGCGCGACGGTACGTTTGGCGGTCACGTCGTCGGGCATTCGGGAACCTCTCGCGCTCGTCGGGGTGCGCTGTCCAGACGACCAGCGCTGCCCGGCCAAGCGGCAGGGCTGCGTCGTCGCCTGCGCGCCGGTCGGGGTGTCCGAACCGCCGCAGCACCACCCCGTTGGGGTCCTGTCAGTAGCCACGCTAGACCGCAGTGGGGTACCTGCGCAGCTATCGCGTTTCGGCTTTTTGGCAGGTGGGACCACGATCACATCACATTGGGCCCATCGAAACGGATGATCTTCGACCTTCCGGAGCCGAGCTGTCCGTTCATTGTGACCAACAAGCCCATCCGATCGGGCTAACCAGTTTTGAACCATTCGGTCTCGCGCGGTTTACCTCACAAGATGGCTCCGCGCACGTCGTAGCCGGTTTCGGTCCATCGCGACAGCTCGGCGGCCCATGGCGGTTCGGCACCCGGCCGGGACACGGTGACCGCAGCCGCGGCCGCGGCGAACCGCAGCGCCCGTTCCCAATGCGCCCGGTCGAGTGCCCGCACGGCGTCCGCCGACAGCGCGTCGTTGCGGTGCAGCCAGGCCAGCAGGGCGGCCTGCACGGTGTCGCCTGCGCCGATGGTGTCGACCACCTCGGCGCGCACGCTCGGCACCGTCACCTCGCCGTCGCCGGTCACCGCCGTCAGCCCGTCGGCTCCCCTGGTCAGCACCACCGCGGCCGGGCCCTGCTGTTGCCACTTGCGGGCCGCCGCGAGCACGTCCCGGTCACCCGCCAGCCATTCGGCGTCGTCGTCCGAAACCTTCAGCAGGCCCACCGACGGCAGCCAGGAGGCGAACCGCGCGCGGTAGGCGTCGGGGTCGTCGATCAGGTCGGCGCGGATGTTCGGGTCCAGCGCGATGAACCGGCCGCGCGCGGCCTCCCGGAACAGCACCTCCTCGTACACCGAGGCGCCGGGTTCGAGCACCATGCCGAGGGTGCCCAGGCAGACCGCGGTGGTCCGCTCCGGCAGCGGGCGGGCGGCGACGAAGCGGGCGGCGGTGCCTTCGGTGTGGAAGCTGTAGCGGGCCGAACCGTTCTCGGCCAGCCCGACCACGGCAAGCGTCGTCGGCTCCGGGCCGCGCTCCACCAGCTCGACGTCCACATTGGCTAGACGCAGCCGCTCGAACAGCTTGTCCCCGAACTGGTCGGTGGACAGCCGGGCGAAGAATCCGGCCGGAATCCCCAGCCGTCCCAACGCGATCGCGACGTTGTACGGGCCCCCGCCGAGCCGGGGGTGCAGCGGTCCGAGCTCGCCGCCCGCGGTGGACGCATCCGGGACGAGGTCGACGAGAGCCTCACCGCCGATGACGATCACATTTCCTCCACTGTTACTAGACCTGCGGCCCGGCGGTCAGCCCACCGAGCAGGAACTGCGACAGCGCGGCGAAGGCCGCCGCGTCCGACAGGCCGGTGCGCTCGCCGATCTCCCCGCGCTGGATGCCGACGATGGTGCGGCCGACCATCTCGCCGACGAACCCGGCGTGCACCTCCCTGAACACGCCCTGGCTCACGCCCTCGCGGATGAATCCGCGGATCCGGTCGGCAGCCGCGTGCGCGTTGGCCTCGTAGGTCGCGCGGGTCGCGATGTTGGCGGCCATGTCGTCGATGAACTCGCGGGACGCCGGTCGCAGCGCCTCGGCCGCCGCCTCCAGGTACAGCCGCACCGTCTCCCGCACGTCGTCGGTGGCCGCGACCCGCTGCTCGACCTGCCGCGTGGCGCTCTTGAAGTAGTGCGCGACGACGCGGACCGCGAGCTGCTCCTTGCTGCCCGCCAAGGTGTACAGCGTCGACTTGGAGCAGTGCAGCCGGCCGGCGAGGTCATCCAGCGTGAAGTGCGCGAACCCCTCCGCGAGGAAAAGGTCGCGCAGTCGATCCAGCAGCTCTGCCCGCCGCGGGTTCACCGGCCGACGACGGCCTTCGGAGGTGGTCATCGGTGGAAGCCTGCCACAGCCCTCACGAACATTTGCCCGAAGTTTCGCTCTGAACTTTCACAGTACTCATGTACGTCCTACAGTACTGAAACCAGTACGACCGACAGCTGTCACAATGGCCTCAGGAGCCGAACCGCCATGCCCGTCGAACGCCTGCTTCCCACTGCCGAAGCCAAAGACCTGCTCGCGCTGGCCCGCGAAATCGCCCGCGAAGAGCTCGCCCCGCGAGCCGCCGGCGACGAAGCCGCGGAGCAATTCCCGCGCGACGCCTTCCGCCTGCTCGGCGAGTCCGGTTTCCTCGGCCTGCCGTACTCCGAGGAACACGGCGGCGGCGCCCAGCCGTACGAGGTGTACCTGCAGGTCCTCGAGGAGCTCAGCAGCGCCTGGATGACCGTCGGAGTGGGGCTCTCGGTGCACACCATGAGCTGCTACCCGCTGGCGCACTTCGGTAGCGCGGAGCAACGGTCCCGGTGGCTGCCGGGGATGATCGGCGGCGAGCGGCTCGGCGCGTACGCGCTGTCCGAGCCCCACGCCGGCTCCGACGCGTCGGCACTGACCACCCGGGCTGTGCGCCAGGACGACTCGTACGCCGTCAACGGGGCGAAGGCCTGGATCACCCACGGCGGGATCGCGGACTTCTACACGCTCATGGCCCGGACCTCGGACGACGGGCCGTCTGGCATCAGCTGCCTGCTCGTCGACGCCGCCACGCCGGGCCTTTCCGCGGGCTCGCCCGAGCACAAGATGGGGCTCACCGGCTCGCCGACCACACCGCTGTACTTCGAGGACGCGCGGGTGCCCGAGGAGCGGCTCGTAGGGTCCGAAGGCCAAGGGCTGAAGATCGCGCTGTCGGCCCTGGACTCCGGCCGACTCGGCATCGCGGCGTGCGCGGTCGGGTTGGCGCAGGCGGCACTGGACCTCGCGGTTGACTACGCCAAGCAGCGACAGCAGTTCGGGCGGCCGATCATCGAATTCCAGGGGTTGGAGTTCCTGCTCGCGGACATGGCCACGGCCGTGCACTCGGCCCGAGCGACGTACCTCGACGGCGCGCGGCGCCGGGACGCCGGGCTGCCGTTCGGGCAGCAGGCGTCCGTGGCGAAGCTCGTCGCCACGGACGCGGCGATGAAGGTGACCACCGACGCGGTCCAGGTACTCGGTGGCGCGGGCTACACCCGCGATTTCCCGGCGGAGCGCTACATGCGCGAAGCGAAAGTCCTGCAGATCTTCGAAGGCACCAACCAGATCCAACGCATGCTGATCGCCCGCCACCTCGCGAAGCCCTGACCTCGTCCCCAATTTCAATGGAAACCGAAGGCCCGATTTCATTGAAACGCGGAAGGTGAACCGGGGTGCCGCGTTGCGGGAGGGATTTGGTATCAGAACGGGTTGAGGCCCCAGTGGCCGATCCAGTTCTCGCCGGGCTGGAGAACCAGGAGGTCTTCGCCGGAGTTCAACGCGTTCGGCGGGCAGGTCATCGGCTCGATCGCGATCGCCCTGCCCCGGCCCGGGAAGTCGTCCGCCGTGTAGACCTGCACCCACTTGAACACCGGGTCTGCCCAGAGCCGGACGCCGTGCCCGCTCGGATCGGTGAGCGTGTGCCGCACGAACTCGTCGCCGGGCGCCGGGGTTACGCCGCCGAAAGCCGTGTCGAGCAGCACACCAGCCAGCCTGCGCCCGGTGCGGAAGTCCACCTCGTCACCCTGCAGGGCACGCGGCGGCCGCGCCGGGAGCAGCCGCTGCGCATCCACTGGCAGCACAGTCGACGCCGCCAGCCGGAGCGTGCAGTCGTCGGTTTCGGCGTTGCCGGCGCGCGGGTAGGGGTGCACGCCGACCCCGAACGGAACCGCCCGCGCCCCCAGGTTCTCCACGGTGTGCGTAACCGTCAGACCGTCCGCGTCCAGGGCGTACCCGATGGAGGTCAGCACCGGTACCGGCCAACCCGGCTGCGCGGGCACCATCGCATGCAGGACCACCGTGGACTCGGCGTGCTCGACGAGGGTCCACGCGGTGTGCCGCAACAAGCCGTGGATCGCGTTGTGCCGCGCAGGCTCGGTCAGCGCCAACTGCTGCGGTTCGCCGTCGAACCGCCAGCGCCCGTCGGCGACCCGGTTCGGCCACGGCACCAGAACTCCGCCGGCACCGGCCGGCGGCAGCCGATCCGCGTCATAGGTCTCCGCGTACGGCACGCCGTCGACCTCGAAAACGCGAAGCGCCGCACCGACTTCTGTGATCACGGCGCGCGAGCCTCCGGACGCGATCTCGAACTGCCGTCCGGTAGCAGGAACAGGATCATGCACCTGCCAACTGTACGGCCGGTCCGGCGATCGGGTCACCGCCAACGGTGACCCGATCGGACTCACTTGTTCAACGCCTCGGCATCAAACTTCGTCTGGCCCTTGATGAAGTAGTTGATCAGCCAGAAGATCACACCGATCCCCAGCAGGGCCCCGGCGATGTAGTACTCGGTCGCCGGACGGCCCGACAGCGGACTGGCGAAGAACGCGCAGAGAATCGCGCCCAGAACCGGGACCCAGGTGGGCGCCTTGAAATGCTCGTGCTCCACCTTGTCCTTGCGCAGCACCAGAACTGCCACGTTGACCACGGCGAAAACCGCCAGCAACAGCAGTGACGTGGTGCTGCCCAGCGAACCGATGTCCAGGAGGCTCACCAGGATCAACGCGATGATGCTGGTGAACAGGATCGACACCCACGGGGTCCGCCGGGCCCGGTGCACCTTGCCGAACACCGCCGGGACGATGCCCTCGTTCGCCATGCCGTAGACCAGGCGGCTTGCCATCAGCATGTTGATCAGCGCGCTGTTCGTCACCGCGAACAGGGCGATGATGGAGAAGACGACCGGCGGGAACCACGGGGCCGCGGCCTGCACCACCAGCAGCAGCGGCCCGCTCGACCCGGCCAACTCGTCGGTGGGCACCAGCGTGGAGGTGATCAGCGCGATCACCAGGTAGATCGACGCCGTGATCGCCAGCCCGAGCAGCAGGGCACGCGGGAAATTCTTGGTGGGGTTGCGGGTCTCCTCGGCCATGTTCACCGAGTCCTCGAAGCCCACCATCGCGAAGAACGCCAGCGCGGTCGCCGACGTGATCGCCAGCAGCGGCGTGGTCTCGGTGTTGAGCTGACCCAACCGGCTCGGGTCCGGGACCAGGTCCGGGTTGCTGTTGCCAACGAAGATCGCCCACAGGCCGCACCCGATAACGATCAGCAGGCCGGTTAGCTCGATGCAGGTCAGCACCACGTTCATCTTCACCGACTCGCCGACGCCGCGGAAGTTGACCGCCGCAAGCAGCAGCACGAAGCCCAACGCCACCAGCAAGGACGGCACGCCCTCGCCGAAGATCGCATCCAGGTAGTCACCGCTGAACGCTTGTGCGGCCGAGGAGGCGGACGTGATGCCCGAGCACATCACCGCGAACGCGATGAGGAACGTCAGGAAGTGGATGCCGAACGCCTTGTGGACGTAGAGCGGCGCGCCGCCCGCCTTCGGGTACTTGCCGACCAGTTCCAGGTAGCTGAACGCGGTCAGGAAGGCGACCACGAAGGAGACCAGGAACGGGATCCACAGCGCCCCGCCGACCAGGCCGGCGACCTTACCTGTCAGGGAGTAGATCGTGGTGCCGAGGATATCTCCGACCACGAAGAAGAGCAGCAGTTTCGGGCCCATCACCTTCTTGAGGCCAGGCTCCTGCGCACCGTCGGGCGCAGTGTCGTTCACGGTCTGTTCGTTGGCCATAGCAGAGAAGTGTGCAGGTTGGTTCGTCCGGTTGTCTGCCTACCCTTGGTCGAACCGCACTGCTGCGGCCGGATCAAGCCGGGCAAGCCACCCATTCCGGCACCGTCATGCCTGCTCGGCGGCCGGGGCTCGGTAGTGCCAGAACGCGGGCAACAGGACCGCCGCGAGCACCGCGCCGACGACGACCAGGGCCCCGCCCGCGACGATGACGGTCGAGGTGCCGACCGCCGCGCCCACCAAGCCGTGCACCGTGTCGGCCAGTCGAGGCCCACCAGCGACGACGACGGTGAACACGCCCTGGATGCGGCCGCGCATCTCGTCCGTGGCTGCGGCCTGCAGGATCGAACTCCGGTAGACCATGCTCACCAGATCCGCCCCGCCGCCCAGGGCCAGGAACAGCACCGCCAGCCACAGCGAATCGGCCCAGCCGAACCCGATCACCGCGATGCCCCACGCGACGACGCCGACAGTGACGCCGACGCCGTGCCGCGTGATCCGGTGCAGCCAGCCGGAGAACACTCCGAACGCGAACGCGCCCAGCGGGATCGCCGCGAACAGCCAGCCCAGCGCCGCGCCGCCGCCCGGCGGATCGCCGAAGGTGCGCTCCGCCATCTCCGGGAACAGCGCGCGCGGCATGCCGAACACCATCGCGATGATGTCCATCAGGAACGACGCCAGCAGCACGGAATGCATTGCCAGGTAGCGGAATCCGTCCAGCACAGCGCGCAGCCCGGCGCGCTTCGGGGCGCCTTCCTGCGGCGGCAGCGGCGGCAACCGGAAAACCGCCCACAGCGCCGCGCACAACGCCACCGCGTCGACCAGGTACAGCACCGAAAGCCCCAGCATCGGCAGCAACATGCCAGCCAGCAGCGGCCCGATGATCGAACCGAGCTGGAAAACGGTGGCCCCGAGCGCCTGCGCCGACGGCAGCAGGTGCACGGGGATCAGCCGGGCGATCGCGGCGCCGCGAGTCGGCATGTTCACGGCGAAGAACGTCTGCTGCGCGGCGAAGAGCACCAGCACGAGCCAAACCGACCGGACGTCCGCCGCAGCCACCAACCACAGCAGCACGGAGCTGCCTGCCAGCCCGCCGTTGGTGATCAGCAGCAGCTTGCGGCGGTCGACGGTGTCCGCGATCGCGCCGCCCCACAGGCCGAACACGAGCAGCGGCACCAAACCGAAAATCCCGGCGAGGCCGACGTAGGCGGAGGAGCCGGTGATGTCGTAAAGCTGCTTGGGCACCGCGACCGCGGAGAACTGCGCGCCAACGGCGGTGACGATGTTGGACAACCACAGGCGGCGGTACGCCGGGTACTGCAGCGGCCTGGTGTCCAGGAAGAGCTTGCTCAGCAGGGATGTGATGGATCGACGGGACTTGGTCGGGGCTCCGCTGCTGGGTTGCACGGATGCAAAACCCTAGCGATTAGACGGGCTAACGGCATGCCATTTCCGGACCCGTGTGACCGATGTCTAACCAGATTCAGCCGAACCAGACAAAAACCACCGCAAAAATTGGTTGGGGCCAACATGGCCTCGACCACCCGCGGAAACGCCGGTCTGGCCGCTGCAGGACGTGATTTCTCGAAAAACCGCGCCGGCCCCTCGCCCGACCGCCACCCCTGAGGTGGCGCTTCGCGCGGCTGTCGTTTAGACCCGGGTGGTGCGCATTCAGAAACGGCGCACCGCCCGGGTGACGCAGCTCAGGGGGCGAGGCGCTCGACGGTCCAGAGGTCGTTGGAGCGGCGGAAGCGCAGGCGGTCGTGCAGGCGGTCCGGGCGACCCTGCCAGAACTCCACGTAATCCGGGCGGATCCGCCAGCCGCCCCAGTGCGGCGGCACCGGCACCTTCTCGGCGTCGGCGAAGCGTCGCTGGATGCCGCTCAGCGACGACCGCAGAGCGTCGCGGCCGGCGACCACCTGCGACTGCGGCGACGCCCAGGCACCCAGCTGGGAGCCGCGCGGGCGCTCCGCCCAGTACTCGGCGGTCTCGGCGGACGACACCTTCTCCACTGTGCCGCGCACGTTGACCTGGCGCTGCAGGCCCAGCCACGGGAAGGTCGCGGCGGCCACCTGGGTGGCCTTGAGGTCGTGGCTCTTCGCCGAGGTGTAGTTGGTGAAGAACACCACGCCGCGCTCGTCGAAGCCCTTGCAGAGCACGGTGCGCGAGGACGGGATGCCGTTGGTGTCGGCCGTGGCCAGCACCATCGCGTTCGGCTCGATGAGGTCGGCCTGCACCGCTTCGTCGAACCACAGCTGGAGCTGCTCGTGCCAGGTGGCGGCGAGCGACGACTCGTCCAGCGCCCCAGCCTCGTAGGACACCCGCATGGACGGCAACGCGATGTTGGCCTCCGACATGCTTTTTCCTCCCTGACTCGCCCGGCAGCGGCACGACTCGACTTCTCCGGCTGTTCGCCGGACGGTACGGGTTGGGCGGCCGGCGCGACACTATTGGTGGCACCAACCACGCATACGACGGTAAACGGGATCCGAACGGACGCCGAATCGATGGTGCTACACGATCGATTCCGCAACCGATGCAGTGATCGTTCCCACACCCGTTCGGACGCCCGCACGACCGTGAACAACCGCCGGAACCGCACATCCGTCACGGCACGAGCAAACGCCCCTTCCGGTTAAAACAGACCAATTGCGTGGATCCTGCGAGCGTCGCGGCCGCCCCCGACCGCGAGCACTTTCGGGGGAGTCGCGGACGCCCAAGGAACGGGCTGCCTTTCACTTGAACACCTCGGTCCGCGGTGTGCCGCGGGCGCCGTTGCCCCTACGTGGCATTCACCAGCTGTGAGCCCCTAGAACTTTCGCATCCGGGTGTGCCCGATCGCCTCTGCGAGCCGGCGCTCGGCGGTCACGACGTTCTCGGCCAGCACGGTGGCCAGCGAACACCCTTCGGCCGGCGGAACCAACTACTACCACTCCCCGCTGGCGGGTCGACGCGATCGTGGTCCCGCACGACCGTCTCGGTCGCGAGCGCTCGCGCTCCCGCGAGTAACCCCGCGCTCGCCACGAGCCGGTCCGCTATTACTGCGAGCAATTGACCAATTACGACCCTTTTCAAAATTTTGCGCCGCTAACTAAATTATTTGCAGATCGTGTGATCTATCTCATTTCAGAACTTTCTTCCGGTGAATCCGATTGCTTCCGCCACGCGGGCGGGTGCACTGTGTCCACGACGCCCCGCCACGTCCCCCGAGCCGCGCACGCGCGGCCCCGAACACCGAGGAGACGAGGCAACCATGAGCAACGCGGGCCAGTCCGAATTCCGCCCCGGCCTGGAGGGCGTGGTCGCCTTCCAAACCGAGATCGCCGAACCTGACCGCGACGGTGGAGCGCTGCGCTACCGCGGCGTGGACATCGAGGATCTGGTGGGCGCGGTGTCCTTCGGCGACGTCTGGGCGCTGCTGGTGGACGGTCGCTTCGGCGACGGCCTGCCGGCTGCCGATGACGCAGTCCTGCCGGTCCGCACCGGCGACGTGCGGACAGACGTCCAAGCCGCACTGGCGATGATCGCGCCGACCGCCGGTTTTCCGCCGCTGCTGGACATCGACGAGCAGCAGGCCCGCGCGCAGCTGGCGCGTTCCAGCGCGCTCGGGTTGTCGTTCGTGGCACAGTCCGCGCGCGGTGACCGGCCGCCGGTTCCGCGGGCCCAGATCGCAGAAGCCGCGACGGCCACCGAGCAGTTCCTGATCCGGTGGCGTGGCGAACCTGACCCCAAACACGTGCAGGCACTCGACGCGTACTGGGTATCGGCGGCCGAGCACGGGCTGAACGCCTCCACGTTCACCGCCCGGGTCATCGCCTCCACCGGCGCCGACGTCGCCGCCTGCCTGTCCGGGGCGGTCGGCGCGATGTCCGGCCCGCTGCACGGCGGAGCCCCGGCCCGGGTACTGCCAATGATCGAGGAGGCCGAGCGCACCGGCGACGCCCGCGCAGTGGTGACGTCGATCCTGGACCGCGGCGGGCGGCTGATGGGCTTCGGCCACCGCGTCTACCGCGCGGAGGACCCGCGAGCCCGGGTGTTGCGCAACACCTGCGAGCAGCTCCGCGCGCCGCGCTTCGAGGTGGCACGGGAGCTGGAGCAGGCCGCGCTGGCGGTCCTGCGGGAGCGCCGACCGGACCGGCAGATCGAGACCAACGTGGAGTTCTGGGCCGCGGTGGTGCTCGACTTCGCCCAGGTCCCGACGGCGATGATGCCGGCGATGTTCACCTGCGCCCGGCTCGCGGGCTGGTCGGCGCACATCCTGGAGCAGCAGCGCACCGGCCGCCTGGTGCGCCCGTCGGCGCAATACGTCGGCCCGAACCCGCGCTCCCCGCAGGACGTCGAAGGCTGGGACTCCATCCACCAGCTGATCGCCCCGGTGTGATCGCGGTGTCTCCGTCTCCGGTACCGGAGGTGAAGCGAACGGACAGTGATGATGTGTGTGTTCGCGTCGTCTACCGAGGCGTACGGCCCGTTCGCTGCGACCGCGCCCCGGAGCACCTCCCAAACAGCGGTAGCGTGGAGTAGTGACGGTCACATCCACCGATGCGCAGCGGCGGTTACACGTCGAGTACGCCGAAGCGCTGGAGGCCGACGCGGAGACCAGCGGCGAGCAGTGCAACGACCTCGTCGAGGCGGCGGATTACTGGCATTTCGCGGGCGAGCACGAGCGCGAGGAACGGGCCCTGCGCGCCGCGGCCGAGGTCGACGACGGCAACAATGTGCTCAACGGCCCCGCCGCGTTCGCGAAGTTCCTGCTGACCCACGGGCGGCGCGCGGAGGCCGAGGAACGCTTCGCGCAGCTGCTCCGCGAGGGCTCGAACTGCGAGTGGGCCTACGTGACGGCGTCGATCGCGTACCAGCTCATCGATGCACCCCAGGAGGCGCTGCGCTGGCTCAACGTCGGCATCAACCGGTTCATCCCGAGCCTGGACCTCGAGCTGGAGAAGGGCGATGCCGGCTCTGAGCTGCTGCGCCAGCGCAGCCTCCTGCGCCGCGAGCTCGGCCTGCCGAAGGACGGTTTTGACGACCTCCTCGACCGGCTGACCGACCACGGCCGCCAGATTGGCGAACAGATCTGCGAGATCCGGCGGCACCACGAGACCGAACGGCTCGCGGTCCTCTACTGGCCGCCGGAGGAATTCGCCGAGCTCCAACGAGGACGCCCGACCTGGTACCCGGGCACCACGCACCTGGAGCACCGCCGGGAGGTCCAGCGGGCCCTGCGGCAGCACCCGGCACCTGCGGTGGTCATCGGCTCGATCGGGGCGCTGGTGGACTTCGCCGCATCCCGCGGAATACCACCTGGCGGGCGGTCCGCCCGCGAGGAGTTCGCCGCCGAAGCCGCCCGCCGCGGGCTGGCGACCGCCTGGCCGCCGGGCCGCAACGACGCCTGCTGGTGCGGCTCCGACCGCAAGTACAAGAAGTGCTGCGGAGCCCCCGGCTTCGCCTGAGCCGCGCGCCGTGGGGCCGTGCGCTGCCGCGGGCCCGACCAAGATCAGGTTATGTCGCCCAGCGGGGTATTGGCCAACTGCGAGGGTCCGCAGTAAGTTGCGGTGCGGCTGTTCGCAGCACCGGGGTCACCCCCGGCGAAACCCTGCTGCAACACTTGAGCCGAGCCGGCAAAGGCGCCGGTCATCAGGCCACTGGCGCGCGGGAGGCACTGCCCCGCCACCTGCACAGTCACCACAACAACGCCCGGAGGCGCCGGCATGACGCAGGCCGAGACCATCGATCCGACGACCCTGAAGCTGCCCGACGAACTCAAGCCCGCCGACGGCCGCTTCGGCTGCGGTCCGTCCAAGGTCCGCGACGAGCAGCTCGCCCACCTGGCCGACGCGGGCGCCGCGCTGATGGGCACCTCGCACCGGCAGAAGCCGGTGAAGTCCCTGGTCGGGCGGGTCCGGGAAGGACTGCAGGAGCTGTTCTCGCTGCCCGACGGCTATGAGGTCGTGCTGGGCGTCGGCGGCACCACGGCGTTCTGGGACGCCGCGACGTTCGGCCTGGTTCGCGAGCGGTCGCTGCACCTCACCTACGGCGAGTTCTCGTCGAAGTTCGCCAAGGCCGCCAAGACCGCGCCGTTCCTGTCCGACCCGGTGGTGGTCGCCGCCGAGCCGGGCGACGCGCCGGAGCCGGTGTCGGACCCGTCCGTCGACCTGATCGGCTGGGCGCACAACGAAACCTCCACCGGCGTGATGCTCGCGCCGAGCCGTCCGGAGGGGTCGGAGAACGCGCTGATCGCGATCGACGCCACCTCGGGCGCGGGTGGGCTGCCCTTCGACGCGGCCGATGTCGACGTCTACTACTTCGCGCCGCAGAAGTGCTTCGCCGCCGACGGCGGGCTGTGGCTGGCCGCGATGAGCCCGGCCGCGATCGAGCGGATCGGCGAGATCGGGGCGTCTGACCGCTGGGTGCCGGAGTTCCTGTCGTTGCCCACCGCGCTGGACAACTCCCGCAAGGACCAGACGTACAACACCCCGGCGGTCGCCACGCTGTTCCTGCTCGCCGACCAGATCGAGTGGATGAACGGCCAGGGTGGGTTGGACTGGTGCGTGCAGCGCACCCGCGAGTCGTCGCAGCGCCTGTACTCCTGGGCCGAGGCGTCGGAGTTCGCCACCCCGTTCGTCGCCGACCCGGCGAAACGCTCCCAGGTGGTCGGCACCGTCGACTTCGCCGACTCCGTCGACGCCGCGGCGGTCGCGAAGGCGTTGCGGGCCAACGGGATCGTGGACACCGAGCCGTACCGCAAGCTGGGCCGCAACCAGCTGCGGGTCGGCATGTTCCCGGCGATCGACCCGGACGACGTCACCGCACTGACGAAGTCCGTCGACTGGGTAGTTTCGCAGCTCTCCTGACACGCAGAGTCGCACAGTCGCCGGGCCCGGGGCCGATCCCGGCGGCTTTTTTATCAAAAGCCA
Organism: Saccharopolyspora sp. NPDC000995; assembly: GCF_053599315.1. Classification (NCBI taxonomy): domain Bacteria; kingdom Bacillati; phylum Actinomycetota; class Actinomycetes; order Pseudonocardiales; family Pseudonocardiaceae; genus Saccharopolyspora; species Saccharopolyspora sp. NPDC000995. Next base: position 7,765 of record NZ_JBSFLZ010000051.1, on the reverse strand, counting down.
CTCCTCTAAGTGAACAGTCGGCAACTATTGGTGACATTCACCGAAAATGAGTGGTTTTACCCGTTCGCTCAAGTGCCACCTTTCCGGCAAGATCGAGCCGGAGAGAGCGACCAACGAGGATACGACGTGCCCGGCGTGCCTCCCGCGTCAAGGCGGCGCGCCGGGTTACTGTCACAGCTTGGTGACATGTAGGTCGGCGGGAGGCTGGCGTATGCGAGCGCTGCGAGTGGTCGGGCTCGACGAGGACGGTGAATCCGTCATCTGCGAGGACCCGGAGAACGGCGAGCGCTTCACCGTGCCCGCCGACGAACGACTGCGTGCCGCAGCCCGCGGTGACCTCACCAGGCTCGGCCAGGTCCAGATCGAGATGGAAGCCCAGATGCGGCCCCGGGAGATCCAGGCCCGCATCCGTTCCGGCGCGTCCGTGGCGCAGATCGCGGAGGCGTCCGGCATCCCGGAGCACCGGGTCGAGCGCTACGCCTACCCCGTACTGCTCGAACGCGCCCAGATCGCCGAGATGGCGCAGCGCGCTCACCCAGTCCGCGAAGACGGCCCGGACGTCCAGACACTCGGCGAGGTCGTCGCGCACACCTTCGGCATGCGCGGCCACGAGTACTCCGAAGCGAACTGGGGCTCCTGGCGCGGCGAAGACAGCAAGTGGGTCGTGCAGCTGACCTGGCAGGCCGGGCGCTCGGAAAACCGCGCGCACTGGGTCTTCCACCCGGGCGCGCACGGCGGCACCGTCGCAGCGCTCGACGACCACGCCGCCGAACTGCTCGACCCGTCCCCGAACCGCCCGCTGCGGACGGTTCGACCGGTCACCGAGCTGGCGCGCGAAGCGCTGCAGCTCGACCAGCAGGCGCAGCCGGTGCAGGAGCGGGGGGAGGAGCCAGTGGCCACGGCGCGGCCGGAGGCTCCTCCCCTCGACCTGGACACCGGCCCGCCGACGGAGCCGGTGGAGGAGCCGATGACGGAGGAAAGCGCCGAAGGCGCGACCACCGAGGCGGCGGAGGACGACGCGCAGCGCAAGGCGGAGCCGCGGCGCGGGCGCAAGAGTCATCCGATCGTGCCGTCGTGGGAGGACGTACTGCTCGGCGTCCGGTCCCACCGCTGACGACAGAAACCCAACGGGGCCGGGGCGAACACCAAGCTCACCCGGCCCCGTTGGCATCTCCACGGTCACGTCGATTTCAATGGAAATTGCGTTCCGTCGCCGTGTCGGACCACAACACGCCGACGGGTGTGTGGACAACTCCCCCAATTTCAAATGGAAATCAGAGTTCTGATTTCCATTGAGCACCTTCACAGCCTGCACCGCCGCGGGTTCTCAGTGACCTGGGGTTTCGTAACCGCACCACAACGCAAGAAAAGGTTGGAAAACGCTCATCGAAATTGCGTAGTCGGCCGGGTCGTCAGCCGAGGAGGCTGAGGGTCAGCGCTATCCAGGCGGCGACTATGCCCGCCGCCGTTCCGTAGGCCGCCCAGCGCCAGACCGGGACGTACCGGCCCAGCCAGATCGACGGCGTGAACCCGGCCGCGACCGCGAGGTTGACCACCACCGCGAGGATTCCGCTCACGTCCGCCAGCCCCTGCGTCACCACCACCAGGGTCACCGCCACGATCGCCCCGATGATCGCGCTGACCACCAGGCCAGGACCCCACGGTGTAGGCGGAACCGGTGCGAGCGTTCCGCTACGTCGTCCAGGTATCGCGTGCGCCGAGCGGGGTCGGCCGATGCGGTTCAGTTCACCGCTGAGCGGGTCGACGTAGCCGATCTGCCCGCCGGTCTCCGCCGCGAGCCGCATCGCCAACTGACGACCGCGCTGCGACACCAGTTCCGCGTCGTTGTCTGGGGTTTGCTCAGCCTGCACGGCCTCCACCACGTGCGCCCACTCATGCAGCGCAGCGACCAGCGCACCCGGCAGCCTCAGCCGGGCCGGGTCAACCTCGCGACCGACGCCGCGCACCAGCACCGCGCGACCGGATCGTGCGTGCAGCTCCCAGCCGGATTCCCGGGCGTCCATCACGCTCCGCTCATCGCGTGGAAGGTGATCGCCCCGGCGGTGGCGACGTTGAGCGAATCCACCCCGCTGACCATTGGGATCCGGACCGCGACGTCCGCGGCCTCGATGGCCTCGTCGGTGAGCCCAGGGCCTTCCGAGCCGAGCAGCACCGCCACCGAGCCCCGGTCCAGCTCAGCGTCGCGAAGGGATTTCGAATCCGCTCGGGGGGTGAGCGCGGCGATCCGGAAGCCGTTGTCGCGCAGCAGCTTGAGGTCTTCTGGCCAGGAGGTGAGGTGGGCGAACGGGACCCGGAGCACGTGCCCCATCGACACCCGGACGCTGCGCCGGTACAGCGGGTCCGAGCATCCCGCGCCGAGCAGCACGCCGTCGATGCCGAGCGCGGCGGCGTTGCGGAATAGCGCGCCGAGGTTCTCGTGGTCGCCGATGCCTTCCAGCACCGCCAGGCGGCGGGACCGGCCGATGAGCTCCGCCGGCTCGATGACCGGGGCTCGGTCGGCGACCGCCAGCACGCCGCGATTCAGGTGGAAGCCGACCACGCTCGCCATCACGTCGGCATCGGTGGCGTAGGCGGGCACGTCGAGGGCGGCGGTGGCTTCGGCAAGCTCCTCGATCCGGCGGCGCCCCCCGAACAGCGCCCGCACCGGGTACGGCGAGGCGAGCAGTCGTTCAACCACTACGACGCCTTCGGCGATCACCAGCCCGCGCCCGCCTGGGCGATCCGGGCGGCGGTCCGCGCGGGACAGATCGCGGAAGTCGTCGACCCTCGGGTCGTCGGCATCGCTGACCTCGACAATGTGCGCCACGCCCGCATTCTCGCACCCGCCGCCGATCGGGCTGGCCGCCCCGGCTGGCGCGTTGCGGGTGAACCGCGTTGTCGTTCTCGGCCAGTGGGATCCGCGGTGCCGGGGATGCAGGTGCGTCCGTTGACCTGAGCCCGATTCGTCTGGGATTCCAGGCAAAACGCGCGAAGATCGACGACTGTGCCGTCCGCCACCGGATCAGGTGCCCCAGGAGGGGTAAGTTCGCGGCATGGCTCGACTCGGCAACACTGAACTCGACGTCTTCCCCATTTGCCTCGGTGGCAACGTGTTCGGCTGGACGGCCGACCGCGATGAGTCCTTCGAGGTCCTGGACCGCTACTCCGCCGCGGGCGGCAACTTCATCGACACCGCCGACAGCTATTCCTTTTTCGCTCCGGGCAATTCGGGCGGCGAGTCTGAAACACTGATCGGCGAGTGGCTGCGCGCCCGGGGCAACCGCGATGACATCGTGATCGCCACCAAGGTCGGCAGGTGGCAGGACCGGCGGCCCGGCCTGTCGGCGGCGAACATCAAGGCCGCAGCCGAAGATTCGTTGCGGCGCCTAGGAATCGATCACCTCGACCTGTACTACGCGCACAGCGACGACGAGGCCACGCCGCTGGCCGAGACGCTTGGCGCGTTCGACGATCTGGTGCGGGAGGGCAAGGTCCGCTACATCGCGGCGTCGAACTACACCGCACCACGCCTGGCCGAGGCGCTGGAGATCTCGCGCCGCGAGGGCCTTGCCCGCTTCGACGCCTTGCAGCCGCACTACAACCTGGTGGAGCGCGGTCACTTCGAGGGCGAGCTCGCCGAACTCTGCGTTCGCGAAGACCTCGCGGTGCTGCCGTACTACGCGCTGGCCAAGGGATTCCTGACGGGCAAGTACCGTCCGGGCGGCGACAGCTCGGAAAGCCCGCGGGCCGAGGGTGCCCGCGCCTACCTGGACGAGCGTGGCGTGAAAGTACTCGCTGGACTGGACGAAATCGCGACACTCCGTAACGTGCCTATCCCTTCGGTCGCACTGGCGTGGCTGTTGGGGCAACGCAGTGTTACTGCGCCGATCGCCAGCGCCCGCAACACCGAACAGCTAGCGGATCTGCTCCCGGCGGCTCAACTCACGCTCACTTCCGCCGAGCTGGAGCGGCTTGCGGACGCCTCCCGTTGATCACTCTGCGCACCTCCCAGTGACACCGTTTTGGCCGCTGGCCCCCCGGGTACCGATGTGTCACGGTGGTTTCCCCAGCGCTGCGCGCTGACGTGCTGCCGATCAAGCGGGGAGACGGCATGAGACGGCACGTGGACGATCAACCCTTCAAACCAGTGGACCGGCAACGGTATCGGAGCAAGATGCAGCGTGGCCTTGATGCCCTGGCCCGGATGCTCGCCGAAGGCAATTTCTCCTTCCCCCACCAGCAGATGGGGCTGGAGATGGAGCTGTGCCTGGTGGACGACCAGATGGAGCCGTCCATGTCCAACTCGGTGGTGCTGGAGAAGATCAGCGAGCCGGTGTTCACCACCGAACTCGGCCAGCAGAACATCGAGCTCAACGTCGAGCCGCAGGTGCTGGCCGGGGACAGCGCCTTAGAGCTGGAGGCCCGGATGCGGGCCGCGCTGCAGCGCGCGGACTGCGGGGCGCACGACGCCGGGGCGAAGATCGCCATGATCGGCACGCTGCCGACGCTGCGCAGCGCGCACTTCGACCCGAACTGGCTGTCGCGCAACCCGCGGTACTCGCTGCTCAACGAGCAGATCTTCCTGGCGCGCGGCGAAGAAATGCTGCTGGACATGGAGGGCGTGCCGCTCGGCGATGCGCAGCCCGAGAAGCTGCGCTCCTACGCGGACTCGATCTTGCCGGAGTCGGCGTGCACGTCCGTCCAGCTGCACCTGCAGGTGGCGCCTGAGGACTTCGCGGCGCATTGGAACGCCGCGCAATGCCTGGCCGGGGTGCAGGTGGCCATCGGCGCGAATTCCCCGTTCCTGTTGGGCAAGGCGTTGTGGCACGAGACGCGGATCCCGCTGTTCTTGCAGGCCACCGACACGCGTCCGGTGGAGTTGAAGAACCAGGGCGTGCGACCGCGGGTGTGGTTCGGGGAGCGTTGGATCACGTCGATCTTCGACCTGTTCGAGGAGAACGTCCGTTACTTCCCGGCGTTGCTGCCGGAGCCGGAGGAAGAGGACCCGGTTGCCGCGCTGGAGGCCGGACGGGCGCCGACGCTGACCGAGCTGCGGTTGCACAACGGCACCATCTGGCGCTGGAACCGTCCGGTTTACGACCTGGTGGGCGGTGTTCCGCACCTGCGGGTGGAGAACCGCGTGCTGCCGTCCGGGCCGTCGGTGGTGGACATCGTCGCCAACGCCGCGTTCTTCTACGGCGCCCAACGGGCGCTCACTGAACAAGATCGTCCACTATGGACGCAGATGTCGTTCGCGGCGGCGGAGGAGAACTTCTACGCCGGGGCGCGGCACGGCTTCGACGCGCACCTCTACTGGCCGAGCATCGGCTGGGTGAAGCCGGATGAGCTGGTGTTGCGACGCCTGCTGCCGATGGCGCACGACGGCCTGCGGGCATGCGGGGTGTCGGATGGCGCATGCGAGCGCTACCTGGGCGTGATCGAGAAGCGCTGCCTGGCGAAGCGCAACGGTTCAACCTGGCAGCGGGAAACCGTTGCGCAGTTGGAAAACCGCGGCGCGGACCGGCACGACGCCCTGACCGGCATGCTGCGCCGCTACATCGACCTCGCCGACAACGGAGACCCGATCCACACCTGGCCGGTGGGGTGATTTTCCCTGGAACGGGCCGATCCCCCCAACGGCGAGATCGCGCAGCTCCCACGGGGCTGGGGCCGTCAGAGGGCTCCGTCGACGTCGAGGACCGGGCGGTCGTTGTGGCTGGTGAGACGGGCTCGGATGCCGAATACCTCGGCGAAGAGGTGCTCGTCGATGACTTCGGCGGGAGCCCCGCTGGCGACAACTCGGCCCTCGTGGAGGACCGCGAGGCGGTCGCAAAACTCCGCCGCGTGGCGGCGGTCGTGCACCGTCAAGAGCACTGTCAAACCCGATCGCGCCAGGTCGCGGAGGAGGTACACCGACGCTGTACTGGTGCCGCAGGTCGAGGTGGTTCGTCGGCTCGTCGAGGACGATCGCCCCCAGTTGCTGCCAGCGCACGGGCAATTCCCGCTCGCTGCCGCTGACCGCCGGACCACTTGCGAAACGTCTCGCTCCGCAGCGTCCAGAAGTACTGTGCATCGCAGGGATTCGTCGACGATGTGCTGGCCCGCCGACCGCATCCGCTCCAGCAGGCCCAGGTGCGGCAGCCTGCCCTGCGCCACCTCCCGAACCGTCAGCGCTGCGCGGTTCTCGGCTTCCTGCGTGGTGGCGGCCAGAATCCGGGGCCGCCGACGCCGCCCAGCACTGGTCTCACCCGCGACCTCGACGAACCCGGCCACCGGCGCCACCGCCCGGTACAGGGTGCGCAGCGTCGTCTTCCCGCTGCAGTTCGGGCCGGGCCCCACGAGCCCGAACACCTCGCCCTCCCGCATCTCTATGTCCACATCGGACAGGATCGTCCGGCCGCCCAGCTCCACGCGCGCCCCGCGCACCCGCACCTCCTGCGGCGCTCCGCTGCCGCCGCAACATGACCACGAACACCGGCCCGCCCACCAGTGCCGTGAGCACCCCCCACCGGCAGTTCGGACGGCGCGATGACCAGCCGCGCAGCCAGATCCGCCAGCACCACGAACACCGCGCCCAACAACGCCGACACCGACAGCATCCGCCGCGCTTCGGCACCGACCAGGAAGGTCGCGGCGTGCGGCACCAACAGCCCGGCGAACACGATGCCGCCTACCACGGCGACCGCGGTCCCGGCCAGCAGAGATCCCGAACAGGCACACCATCCGCAACGCCCGGGCGTTTTGAGCCCAAACGCCGCTGCCGCATCGTCGCCGCCGTGCAGCACGTTCATCCAGCGCCCTGCGGCGACCGCCACGACCAGTCCGATCGCGAGCACCAACGCCGTCACCGGCAGCGACTCCCACCGCGCGGCGCCGAGGCCGCCGGTGATCCAGAACAGCACCTGCTTCGTCTGTGCTGCACACCTTCGCGCTCGTAGGACGGGTACTGGTCGGCGAGCAGCGGCACCTCGGCGTACGCGACGAGCAACCGACGCATCGTGCCTTCCAGGGCCGAGCCGGCCTGCGGGAAGGCCGGGACCGCACCGGAAGCCGCGAGTCCCAGACCCCGAGCGCAGACCGCGGCGGTCGTTGGAGTAATACCTCGCGAGCGGGCGATCGGGCTCGCCGCGCGGTGCGCGGCCTACCGTTGCGGGTCAGCGCCGGACTTCGACCGGCTTTTCCACTCGCGGGGTCCGCCGAGGACGCTGCCCGACTCATCGAACCGGGGCAACCGGGCGAATCCTCCCGAACCGCAACGTTTTCGCAGATCACAGGGGCTGTTGGCGCAACTCGCCCGACAGGCGAGATCAACGCCTCCATACGGCTAGTTGCCATACTGTGGCAGTAGCTAGACTATGTCGACAGCGAAGGGAGATGTTCAATGGCGCAGTACGTGTTGCCGGAGTTGGACTACGACTACGCGGCGTTGGAGCCGGCGATCGCCGGTGAGATCAACGAGCTGCACCACAGCAAGCACCACGCGGCGTACGTCAAGGGCGCCAACGACGCGGTGGAGAAGATCGCCGAGGCGCGGGAGAAGGGCGACTTCTCCTCCATCGTTGGGTTGGAGACCACGCTGGCGTTCAACCTGGCGGGGCACTCGCTGCACCTGGTGTGGTGGAAGATTCTCTCGCCGGGCGGCGGGGACAAGCCGACCGGCGAGCTGGCGGCGGCCATCGACGAGGACTTCGGTTCCTTCGACAGGTTCCGCGCCCAGATGGAGGCCGTGTCGACCACGATCCAGGGCAACGGCTGGGGCGTGCTG